>DASTFK010000028.1:0-3872 GCA_035719945.1 Nitrospira sp. | reverse complement strand
GGAGGCAAGGACTATTTCCCGTATCCGCCTGTGGAAATCAAAGATCTGCCCGTGCAGGCGCAAGTCGTGCGCAGTTCACCGCTCGCAGGCAATGAAGCCATGTGTCGGGTCTTTCTGCAGGCCATCTCGTCTGCCCGCAGTTCGATCCTGATTTCCACACCCTATCTCCTCCCGGGTGAGCAACTCACGAGTGCCTTGCTCGAAGCCCCCCAACGCGGAGTTCGCGTCCGTGTGCTGATCCCCAGTGTGGAGAGGGGCTCGGGAGTCGAATTTGTGACGCAAGCGTCTCAACGTGACGCGTTCGGTCCGTTGTTGGACGGCGGTATTCAGTTGCATGAATATGCCCCCGCCCTGCTCCACACGAAAATGATGATCATCGACGGCGCATGGGCGACGGTCGGCAGCGCCAACTTCGACAACCGGTCGATGGCGATGAACGACGAGCTGAATGTGATGTTCTACGATCAGACCATCGCCACGCGGTTGGAGGAAATTTTCGCGGAGGATATTTCCCATTCCCACAAGCTCACCCGTGAACACTTGGAACACCGTGAATGGCTGCATCGAGCGTTGAGCGTGCTACTGAGTCCATTCCACGCGTGGTTTTGATGTGCGGCTATTCCTCTCTCAGGCTTTCTCCGACAGGCTGCCGTGCGGCCCAGCGTGCAGGCAGGTAGCCGGCCAGCCATGCGGCCCCGATAGCCAACACGACGGCCTGGACGAGCACTTCCACAGGAACCGTCATGCGGATGGTCCACCCGAACGATTGCTTGTTGATGACGGCGATCAGGACCCAAGCCAATGCCAGCCCTCCAGCGACGCCCAACAGGGCGCCGATCAGACCTAAATAAATGGCCTCCCACTGGACCAACCGCTCGACTTGACCACGGCTGGCTCCGATCGCCCGCAGGGTCGCCAACTCGCGTCGGCGTTCCAAGACAGCCGTGACCAGTGTATTGACGATTCCGAGCACGGCGACGAAGACGGCAATTGCCTCGAGCACATAGGTCAGAACAAACGTGCGGTCAAAAATATTGAGGATCTCACGGCGAAGCTCTCCATTGCTGATCATGAGCGGCGGCGCCAGAGAACTCTCCTGGTTGTGGAGCGCCTCGCCGATGAGACGCTTGACCCGTGATTCGTCCGCACCGGGACTGAGGTAGAGCGCGAAAACCGTGATGCGATCATCGTTCCACAAGCGACGGTAAAGCGTTCGCTCCATGACCATCTTTCCACCGTCGGTCGCATAATCGTAGAAGACGCCTTCGATGGGAACGGTGTGCGGTCCAGCAGGCGTGGTGATGGTCACTGTTCCACCCCGCTCGAGCCCCAGCCGGTTGGCCAGCACTTCGGAGACAACCACTCCGCCCGTTTCGGCAGCCCGCCTGAGAACGCTGGCCCAGTCGTCGTTGACCATCAGATAGCGGCCACGTTCCGCATGAAGCCGCAAATCGCGCGACACCAATGCCGCCGACTGACTCCCCACGTCCACCTGCACATCGCGATAAGTGTCGACCGCCGCCACCCCCTCGATGGCCGTCAGCGCGGGAAGCCAGGAGCCGGGCAATGTCCGGGACGCGTGTCCGACCTGCTTGCCGTGCAACCATGCGGGCGGCGCGATGATGAGATCGGCCATGACGGTTTGATCGACCCAGGCCTCGACCGTGTCACGAAAACTCCTGACCATGACGATCACGCCGATCATGATGGCGAGTCCGACCAGCAACGCGGACACGGTCACGGCATTCCGCCCCGGATGGCGCGCCGCATGGTCAGCCGCCATTCGCTTGAGATTTCCAGAAAGCGCCGGGCTCTGCCCGGTCCGTTGCATCGCCCATCGCCATGCGGCGATGCAAACGGGCGAAAGGCAGGCGAACGCCCCCAACAAACACAAGGTCGCCGCATACCCGAGGATGGGCAGGCCCCTAATGGGCGGACCCAGAGTGAAGAGTATTCCGGTCACCATCAAGACCAGGCTCCATCGCACGTAGCGCCCGCTTCGGATGGTTTCAGTTTGTTCGTAGTCCCCTGGTGCAAGCGCCTTGGTGACCACGGTGCGGCTGGCATCCATGCTGGGTCCGATCGCCCCAGCCATGGACACCACCACACCGACCAGGATGCCCTGCGCCACAAATGCCAGGCTCTGTGCATCGAAGCCGACGAAGGTTCTGTTCGAGGTCAACGGCACGTAGAGATCGCTGATGGTGCGGCTGACGAGCATCACCAGGCCTTGTGCCAGCCAGAGCCCTCCGACAGCACCCAGCGCGCCGCCGATGAATCCAAAGACCCCGGCTTCCAACAAGAACAGCGCCGCCACGCGCCGTTCCGTCATACCGAGGGCTCGATAGATACCGATCTCGCGCCGTCGTTGAGCCACCGAAAAACTCATAGTGTTGTAAACCAGGAACATGCCGACCAACAAACCGACCCAACTGAGGACGGCCAGGTTGAGTTGAAACGCCCCCACCATGTGTTCCACCTGGGCGGTGCGCTGAGCCGGCCGCTCGACGACGACCGAGGGCGGTAGCGCCGCCCGCAGGGCGACGGCAACGTCGTCGGCCGTGCGGTCAGGGGCCGTCACGATTTCGATCCGGTCCAGCCTGCCGATCATGTCGAAGGCCGCCTGGGCCGCGGCCACATCCATGATCACCACCCGATTCCAGTAGGACCCCGGCCGATCGGTACCCTCGACCACGCCCGCCACACGCACACGCATCAACCGGGATCCGGCCCTGGCCTCGAGCGTACTTCCCCGTCGCAAGTTCCAGTCGGCACCTAACTGTCGTCCGACGTAAACACTGTCGCGCTTCAGCAAATCATTCAACGCGTCCTCGCCTGCACCTCTTTCAAGGCGGAAACCGAGTTGATCGGCTTCGGCAAGAAGATCCACTCCGTAGACTTGGACGCTTTCCGGACCATGCGGGCCTTCCCGGAACATCAGCGCTTCCTCAATCAGGGGCGAAGCCTTGACGACACCTGGCGTCTTTCGGATGACCTCGAGCACTGTTTCGTCGAGTCCAAGATCATGGGCCGATACTTCCAGCGTGGCGGATCCCGCGACCGTCACCACCGCCTGCTCAAATCCACGGAGCACCTCGACATTGGCCGCGGTAATGGCTACCGACGCCAACACACCGAGGGCCACGCCGGTCACGGTTAGGGCGGTTCGGAACGGCTGCTGAAATGCATGGGCGCGGATCAACGTTCGCGCGAGGACGAGGGAAGCGGTCATTGGTGGATTACACCCTAGTTGAACTACGTAGCTAATTCAATGGTGCCACCCCCGCCGAGGCCAGACTTCATGCGGCTCTGCACGAGGTCTGCACAAATCGGCAGTTTCGTTTACAGACTTCCATACCTTTGTTAGACTCGCTTCAAGTTATCGCTGGACATCGAAGGTGAGTAAACAATGAAGACCGTGTTGCGACGAAAAACCGATGCGCTGATCGAGGAGCCCGTCGATCTGGATTTACTGACCCCCAGACAACGAGACATTCTGCGGCTGGTCTCGGTAGGCCATACGAACCGCGAGATTGCGAACATGCTGCAAATCAGCGTGCGCACGGTGGAAGTGCATCGCTTTAATTTGATGCGAAGGCTCAACGTGCGGAACGTGGCACAACTGCTCAGGCGAGCGCTTCAACTCGGACTGCTGTCCAAATCCTTCGGCAAGTAATCTCAAGCTGCTGAAAAACCCACTGTCTTCACCCACCCAACCAATCGCGTCGAGACGCGCTTCTTCCCAAGCTTCGTTCTCGCATCGCCTAAATACTCGCTCCTTCTCCTTCGCTCGCTCGGCCGCCCGCGGATTGAAGCGTCTCGGCGCTTCGGGGTGGGCGGGTGGATATAGAGGGCTTTTTGAGCAGCTTGTT
>DASTFK010000027.1:0-13120 GCA_035719945.1 Nitrospira sp. | reverse complement strand
ATCGCTGCGTCCCTCTTCCGAGACACTCGGTCACAGCACAGTGGAACGTACGGCGCTGTGGGCACATGGGATCTCGGGCGATCTGCCCATCGTGCTGGCTTGCATCGACAAAGCAGAGGACGTCGACACGGTCCGTCAATTGCTGCGGGCACATGAATACTGGCGGATGAAACAATTGTCCGCCGATGTCATCATCCTGAACGAAAAGCCGGCGTCCTACGAACAGGATCTGCAAGGCTCCCTGGAGGCGCTCGTGCGCGGCAGCCGGTTGCGCCTTGTGCCCAACATCGCCGGCGCGCGCGGTGACATTTATCTCCTGCGGGCCGACCTGATTTCCGCACAAGATCGGATGCTGCTGCAGCAGATCTCCAGGGTCGTCCTGTTGAGCCGGCGGGGCACGTTGGCGGAGCAGGTCACTCGATTACAGCGCAGGCACAGTACGCCGCCACCGAACCTGCCGTCACCGCGCAGGAGCAGACGCCTGGATGTGCCATTGCCTGAACGAGAACTCGAATTCTTTAACGGCCTAGGCGGTTTCGCGGACGATGGCCGCGAATATGTCACGATCCTCGGCGAAGGGCTGCGGACGCCGCAGCCCTGGATTAACGTCATTGCGAATCCGTCATTCGGGTTTCTCGTATCGGAATCCGGTTCCGGGTTCACCTGGTCACTGAACAGCCACGAAAATCAACTGACGCCTTGGTCGAACGATCCGGTGACCGATCCGTCCGGAGAAATGCTCTACATCCGAGACGACGATTCCGAGGAAATCTGGAGTCCCACGGCGCTGCCGATTCGCGACCCAGCGCCCTACGTTGCTTGTCATGGACAGGGCTATAGCCGGTTCCATCATGGTTCGCACGGGATCCTGGTCGAATTGCTGCAGTTTGTGCCGCCTGAAGACCCGATCAAGATCTCTCGGCTCACGCTACAGAATGCGTCCGGCCGCTCGCGTCGCCTTTCTGTCACGGCCTATGCCGAGTGGGTCCTGGGGAACTCCCGTGGTGACTCCATGCCGTACATCATTACCGAGATCGATACGGAGACCGGAGCGCTCTTTGCCCGTAATCTGCTGGGCGGCGAGTTCCGTGGGCGCATCGCCTTTGTTGATCTTGCCGGGAAGCAAACCTCGTGGACAGCTGATCGCACAGAATTCCTGGGTCGCAATCGGACTCCCGAGCGTCCTCTGGCGCTTGAACTTGGAGGTGAGTTGTCCAGGAAGGTGGGCGCGGGGCTCGACCCCTGTGCCGCGCTGCAGTTGTCGATTGAGTTGCAGGCAGGCGAACGTGCGGAGATTGTCTGGTTTCTTGGACAGACCGAGGGAAGGGAAGAGGCGCGTCGGTTGCTCAACCGTTACCGTGGCGCCGATGTGAACGCGCTCTTGCTCGAAGTCATTCGCCGGTGGGACGACGTGCTGGGCGCCATAGAGGTCCGGACGCCGGAGCGGGCTATGGACGTATTGTTGAATCGCTGGGTGCTTTATCAGACGCTGGTTTGCCGGGTTTGGGCACGCGCGGCGTTTTATCAGTTGAGCGGGGCCTATGGGTTTCGTGACCAACTCCAGGACGTGATGGCCCTCAGTGTCTCGGCCCGCGATGTCACACGCGAGCATCTGTTGCGGGCCGCTGCGCGGCAGTTCACGGAGGGTGATGTTCAGCACTGGTGGCATCCTCCATCCGGGCGCGGTGTGAGAACCCGCATCTCCGACGACCTGCTCTGGCTGCCGTACGCAGTCATCCAGTTCCTTGAAGTGACCGGCGATACGACCCTGCTGGATGAATTGGTGCCATTTCTTGAGGGCCCGGCTTTGGCGGAAGGACAACATGAATTGTATTTTGAGCCGCGAGTGTCTGAGATGCGCGCGACCCTCTTTGAGCATTGTGCGCGCGCGTTGGACCGAAGCCTTGCCGTTGGGAATCACGGCCTTCCACTCATGGGTACCGGAGACTGGAATGACGGAATGAATCGTGTCGGTCAGCAGGGCAGGGGTGAAAGCGTCTGGCTCGCCTGGTTTCTACATACGGTGCTCTGGGAGTTCGCCAAGGTGGCGGCCCAGCGCGGCGAACATGTTCGTGCAGAAACCTGGCGGCTCCACGTGAGTGCATTGAAGGCCGCGATCGAGCGGGACGGGTGGGATGGAGAATGGTACCGCCGCGCGTACTTTGACGACGGGACGCCACTCGGTTCCGCTACAGACCCGGAGTGCCGCATCGATTCCGTTGCGCAGTCCTGGGGAATAATCAGCGGCGCTGCAGACCCGGGCCGCGGAGCGCGTGCCATGGCGGCGGTGGAGCAGCATCTTGTGAACCGGCGGGACGGGCTAATTCTCCTCCTGACTCCACCGTTCGACCGTATGTCGCGGGATCCTGGCTATATCAAAGGATACGTGCCTGGCATTCGTGAAAACGGCGGCCAATATACCCACGCGGCCGTCTGGACCCTGCTGGCATTCGTGGCAATGGGTGATGGGGACAAGGCCGGCGAGTTGTTTCGCATGCTAAATCCGATTCATCGCGTCTCCTCGCGATCGAAGGTCCAGCGTTACAAGGTCGAGCCATACGTCATAGCAGGTGACGTGTATAGCGATCCTCCGCATGCCGGGTGCGGGGGATGGACCTGGTACAGCGGTTCGGCGGGCTGGCTCTATCGAGCCGGTGTGGAATGGATGCTCGGCTTCCGCTTGCGCGGTTCCACGCTCTACATCGATCCTTGCATTCCGCGCCACTGGCCGGCGTATTCCATTCGTTTCCGGTATCACGCGGCACTCTATGACATTACGGTTGAGAATCCGCGCAATGCGACCCGTGGCGTGACGGTGACCGAACTGGATGGCGCGCCGTTGATAGGCCGCGACAATATCCCCCTGGTCGAGGCCGGTGAACACCACATTCGCATCGTGCTTGGATGATGTAGCCAAGTTTGGCCTCGTATCGCCGCTTGACACCCATAATACGCCCAGACTCGCTTCTCCACTAACACACCTGCCGACGGCTTCCTGGAAAGCACGACCGCCGACTCTTGTGAGAAAGAATCGGTTGGTCTATGCCACACATCCCCAATTCTCCCTTCTGACAAAGCCCCTAAGGACGTAAATGCGGTGTACGAGGAATTCTATCGGCGAATGTCGTTTCCTTCGGCGCCGAATTTCATCACGACGCAGGGGCATTCCAGCACAGTAGTGCGTGGCTCGTGGGAAGCGGTGAGAAATGTCCTCGTCACAGGAGCACTTCCTCGTTGGCAGAAAGAGATGATGTTTGTTGCGATCTCCAAGGATCGAGAATGTCGATATTGCACAGCGGCGCACATTGCTTGTTGTCGCATGTTGGGAGAAGCCCGAACTGCTTGAGAGTTTAGTCCGAAGTGTGAGTACCATACCCGATCCGAAACTCCGGGACATGATCCAGTTTACGCTGAAGTGTTCTCGTAACCCACAGACTGTAACGCAAGCCGATCATGAAGCGTTGCGTCAGCACGGACTGAACCGATCCGAGATCATGGAACTCATTGCCATGTCGGCCTTCGCGGTCTATGCAAACATCATTGCTGATGCCACTGCAATGGAACCGGACCCGATGTTCAATACGCTATAAACTGTCCTTATCTGCATCTGCTACCAAGCTGCTACCAGGACAGGCGAACTCAGCCCATTTAGCCCCATGTCAGGAGCAGGCTGGTGTATGGTTTCTTGTGTGGTAGGTTGTCTGAGGTTGGATTCTCGGAATTTCGTAAACCGCAGCTCGCTGGTTCGATTCCAGTCGCCGGCTCCATGCCATCTTGACCCGACCCGGATCCCAAAGGATGGCTCTAGGCGACGGGATAAAACCCTCAAGTGCACTTGCTTGCTGAAAGCGGAATCGGTCAGGCAAGGTTCAGCGCCGAACCGTGTTGCACGTTCAACCCGAAAAATCGCGCTGCTCGCATTTTGATACAGAATCTACTGGAATTTCGAAAAGCAATGAGGCTTCAACATGCCTTTCGACTACTGGGAGAGGCTACAATAATATTGTAAATATACCCTTCGTCCCTCATTGAAGTGCTACCACGTGAATCTAGGTCCACCCTATATCCATAGCTCATCCGCCAAAGGGCGTCGATTTCAACGATAATCTTGCAAGCCTGATCCGCTTCATCCTTTTGGGTCGAATAGTTGGCTTGACGCCATTTGTCAGCCTGTACGGTCTTCATAGCTCCTCTCCCTTCCTCTCTTCCTACATCTCTTAGAAATGATTGATTATCATTGATTTTGGCCGGGGGAAAAACTGGTGGTTCCCCTAGGCACCATTCCCGCCATTTTTGTGAACAATGATGCAGGGAGACACTCATGCAAGCAAACCGCCCTTTTCTATTCATGGCCTGCTCCGAGCTGCGACAAACCCTAGGGGAAGAAGCAGACGACGAGAAACGGTTGGTCGAGTTACTCGAAACCGTGCCGTTGGATTCGATCTATTTCCATACCCACAGCTACTTCCTGAGGCACAGTTACGTGGAGCGGGTGTACCCGAATGATTTCGCACAGTGGGTGGCCATGGAAGTTCGCGACCATGTATTGGGGGAGCGCCTGTCGGTCATCGATCCATTCGAGTTCACAGAGCTCGACGCGCTGCGAGGGGAGCTGATTGCGGTGATCGATGACCATCTGTCGAAGACGCCCATTGTCCCCCGGGTCATCTTTGGCGAACCGTTCTATTTTAATAAATCGCTCATTCTCCAAGTTCCAACCCGGATGGAGGTCCGGACGCTTCAGGAGTTTCGCAACGCGCTGAGCGAGGTCGAAGTGAGTGCGATCTATTTTCATGTCTTCGAAGCGCGGCATCGTCTTCGCCATGAAGACAGCGATTTCTCCGCCTGGATTCAGCATAGTCTTGGTATGCCCGAGCTTGCCGACAAACTGCGCACCATCAACCCGTATCTGGGCAGTCTCGAACGGGTGCGCTCAGCATTGCTCACGGTGTGCGACGAGTTTTTGACCTGAGATCGCCCTCCACTAGGCAGATGAAGGAATTGGCAAGATGACAGACCCATTGTGGTTCAAGGACGCCGTCTTTTACGAACTCCACGTCAAGGCCTTCCATGACGGGAATGGAGATGGGATCGGCGATTTTCGGGGGCTCATTGAGAAACTCGACTATCTCGAATGGCTCGGCGTGACCTGCCTCTGGTTGCTTCCCTTCTTCCCGTCTCCGCTGCGTGATGACGGGTACGATGTGGCCAATTACGTCTCCATTGCTCCGGATTATGGATCGTTGGAAGACTTTCGAGAATTTCTCGACGAAGCGCACAGACGGAGAATGCGAGTCATCGTGGACCTCGTGCTCAACCATACTTCGGACCAGCATCCATGGTTTCAAGAGGCGAGAAGTTCACCTCAGTCGGCCAAACGCGACTACTACGTCTGGAGCGACACGGACAAGCGCTACCAGAAAGCACGAATTATCTTTATCGATACCGAGAAGTCGAACTGGACCTGGGATCCCGTCGCGCAAGCCTATTATTGGCATCGATTTTTTAGTCACCAACCGGATCTGAACTACGATAACCCAGTGCTCCAGGACGCCATGATGGACATCATGTCCTTCTGGCTTGATCAGGGTCTCGACGGATTTCGCTGCGACGCGGTCCCTTATCTATTTGAGCGAGAGGGCACGATCTGCGAGAACCTTCCCGAGACGCATGCCTATCTCAAGAAAATTCGAAAGCGGATCGATGAGGCGTATCAGGGACGCATCCTTCTCGCAGAGGCGAACCAATGGCCTGCCGATGTCCGTCCGTATTTTGGGGAGGGGGATGAGTTTCACATGGCGTTCCATTTTCCTCTCATGCCAAGACTCTTCTTGGGAGTGCGGAGTGAGGATTGGCATCCGATTGTCGATATGTTCACGCACACACCACCGATCCCTGACAATTGCCAATGGTGCTTATTTTTGCGGAACCATGACGAGCTGACATTGGAAATGTGTGCCGGTGAGGAACGCGATTATATGTACTACGCCTATGCGCGAGACCCACTCATGCGGCGCAATATCGGCATCGCGCGGCGTTTGGCACCGTTGTTGGACAATGATCGTCGAAAGATTGAGTTGCTCAACAGCCTGGTGTTTACGCTTCCTGGAAGTCCGATCATCTACTACGGTGATGAAATTGGCATGGGAGACAATGTCCATCTGGGGGATCGCAATGGTGTCCGGACGCCCATGCAATGGTCTGCTGACCGAAACGGGGGATTTTCGAAGGCCGATCCCTCGAAGCTGTACCTGCCGGCGATTTCAGATTCTGTCTATGGCTTCAACGTGACGAACGTTGAATCGCAGCAGCAGTCGCCCCATTCGTTGTTGCACTGGATGCGACAAATGATTGCGAGGCGAAAACAGCAACCCGCATTTGGGCGAGGTGCGCTGACCTTTCTTCGCCCGAAAAACGACAGAGTATTGGCGCATATCCGTGCGCATGAGGGAAATCTCTTGTTGCTCGTGCATAACTTGGCGGGATCGGCGCAATCGGTGGACTTGGATCTGGGACCATTCGAGGGACGAGTGCCCGTCGAGCTCCTCGGCGGGTCGCGGTTTCCCATGATTAGCAAACGCCCCTATGTGTTGAGCTTGGCTCCCTATGGGTGTTACTGGTTTAACTTGGAACAGAAACCGAGTGACGATTCCTCTTATGGAATGGAAGGAAGTGTCCTGTAGCGTGCACCTGTTCTGACGGAAACACGATGGCACAAGAATTAGATGAGTATCGAGACTATGCGCCGAAAGGCACAGTGGAGTTTCTCTATCGCTTGAGCGATCAGGTTGCAGGGCAAAGTTTCCTGCATGTGAGCGCAGGACGTTATGGTGGCGGCATGGCGGAAATCCTCCGACGGATCGTGCCGATGCTCAATACCCTGGGTATCAATGCGCGGTGGGAGGTGCTCGCAGGGGATCAAGAATTCTTTCAGGCGTCCAGACGATTGACAAATTCCCTTCAGGGTCAAGACGACCACCTCACAGAGCAGATGCAACAGGTCTACCTGAAGATCAACCAGCGGACTGCACAGAGCCTGAACCTCGACGCAGATCTGGTGATGATTCATGACCCGCCTCCCGCCGCGTTGATCGAGCATCGAAAGGGAGGGAAGTGGTTTTGGCGCTGTTACCTCGATATCGCCAAACCCAGGCAGCACAGTTGGAGCTTTCTTCGGCGGTTCCTCGTCGAATATGACGCTGCCATTTTTTCACTGCCGGGTTTCGCGCATCGCCTGCCCATCCCACAGTTCTTGATATCACCGTCGATTGATCCCTTGAGTGCAAAGAACCGACCCATGACCCGCCTCGAGATGCATCAGATCCTTCAGCGCCTTGGCATCCCGCAGGACAAGCCGATTTTGCTTCAACTGGCGCGGTTTGAGTGGTTCAAGGATCCGCTCGGTGCGATCAAGGCCTATCGATTGGTCAAGAAACACCAGGATTGCCGTCTGGTCCTTGCCGGGTCGGGGGTCATGCATGATGCTGAAGGCGAAGCGGTCCTGGCTGAAGTCCAGGAAGCTGTTGCCAACGATCCCGACATTCATGTGTTGCAATTGCCTCCCGAGGCAGACCTTGAAATCAACGCACTGCAACGCGCTGCCACGATCATCTTTCAGAAATCGATCAAAGAAGGGTTCAGTCTTGCCGTGACGGAAGCCATGTGGAAAGGCAAACCTGTCATCGGGAGTACTGCCGGGGGACTTGCGGCACAAATCCTCGATGGAGTGACGGGCTATATCGTCCATTCCGCCGAGGGAGTCGCGTTTAGGGCGAGGCATCTCTTAAATAATCCTTCCTCGATTCAGCGCATGGGTGGAGCGGCTCGAGAACATGTGAGGAGGAATTTTCTGATCACACGTCACTTGAGCGACTATCTGACTCTCATGAAACTGTTCGTCAATCGTTGACGACAACCGGCAATCATTGGATGCGTCAAGGAATCTGTGATGGAGGACACCGTATGGAAGGCAGTTCAGGAACAATGTCCGGACGCGCATCAGGTCGACCTCCTGATTGCGCTCCCTTCCTTCAATTATGCGTCAACCATCGAGTCGGTCCTCAAGGCGATTCTCGCAGGGCTCAATGCCTCATTTGCAGGTGCGTCGATCCTCATCGTCAATGCCGATGTCGGGTCACAGGATGGAACGTCGGAAATCGTCAAGCAGACTCTTGGAGGTCTGTTCCCCGTCGCATTGATTCAGCCTCTGGGAGAAGGAAGTTCCGCCAGTTCGTTTGCCCTCAATCGGTTGTCCTATTCAGGCATGCCGGGGCGAGAGGAGGCCTTCAAGTCTTTTTTTGTGCTGACCCAGCGGTTGCAAGCCAAAGCCTGCGTCGTCATCGATGCAAATGTGCGATCGGTCACAGCGGAGTGGATCCCTCTTCTCGCCAACCCGGTGTTGGAGAGCGGTGCGGACTATGTGGCGCCCGTGTTCCGTCGTCCACGATATGAGGGAAGTTTGACGAATAATCTCATCGCACCCTTGACACGAGCACTCTACGGGAAGCGCGTGGCCTGCCAGGTAGGAGGCGGGTATGGGTTTTCCCAAAGAATGGCCAGTGCGTTGCTCCAAAAGAAGTTCTTGTGGGAGGGAGAGGCCGCCCGCTTCGCCATTGATAGTTGGTTGACCACGGTTGCCGTTGCAGAGGGATTTCAGGTGTGGGAGGCGAGGCTCGGAGCGAAAGTTCAGGACCACAAGGCAGGCGCAGCTGATGTCGCAACAAGCCTGGTACAGGCCGTCGGTGCTTCCTACCATTATATGGAGCACTATCAGGACGTGTGGGAAAAGCCAACGGGCTCGAGTGCGGTGCCGGAGATCGGCAAGCCGACGGAACCCGAAGTCGAATCCGCTCCCATCCAGGTTGAACGGATGATGAAGGGGTTTCGACAGGGGTTGAGAGATCTGCTGCCGATCTGGGAGGTCATTCTGGCGCCGGAGACCTTGGCTGGTGTCCTCGCGCTGGGTTTGAAAGATGATGAGGACTTCCGCTTTCCACTCACATTGTGGGTGCAGACCGTCTATGACTTTGCCGTCGCCTATCACGAGAAGGTGATCCATCGCGAGCATCTGCTCAGGTCGCTGATGCCTCTGTATCTCGGGCGGACTGCGTCGGTTGTCCTGGAGACCAGAGGCGGCGGCCCGGAGAAGGTCCAGCATACGGTCGAGCAAGGGTGTCAAACCTTTGAGGCAATGAAGCCGTACTTGGTCGACCGATGGAGGTTCCAATGAGTGAAATGTGGCAGGAAGCCATGATTGCAGCCTTTCGCGAAATGATGAACCGCGCGGTGCTGTTTTTGCCCAAACTGATGGCCATGGTGACCTTCCTTCTGGTCGGCCTCGCAATGGGATGGCTCGTGAGGCTGTTGCTCATGCACATTCTTAAGGCTGTGCGCTTCGAAGTCTTCTGCGAACGCATGGGGCTCACTTCCGCCTTAGCAAAAGGAGGGGTGAAGCAGCGAATGTCCGATCTGATCGGTCGTTTCTCGTTTTGGGTGGTGTTCTTGTTTTTCGCGTTCATGGGTGTCGACGCACTGGATCTTCCGGCCACTGCTAACCTCATGAGTGCCATCCTGGGCTTCTTGCCCCATGTCATCGCGGCCATCCTCGTCGGGCTGCTGGGCATTCTCTTCGCCAACTTCAGCGGGGAAGCCGTATTGATTGCGGCAGTGAATGCCCAGATTCAGGGAGCTCGGTTCATGGCCAACGTGGTTCGATGGGGAGTGATCATTTTCACCGGAGCCATGGTGTTAACGCAGTTGGGAATCGCGAAGGAAATTGTGGTCGCGGCCTTCTCCATTATTTTCGGAGGCATCGTGTTGGCCATGGCCATTGCGGTGGGGTTAGGAGGGCGCACCATCGCCAAAGAGGCACTCGAGCGCCGGCTGGGTCGAGAAAAGGCCGGAGATGAGTTCACACACATTTAGAATCCATATCGAAGGTGCTGACAACATGAAAGACGAGTTGGGAAGGCAACGAGTCGCCATAGAGGGAGTCCGCCCAGAAATTGATGGAGGAAGATTCTCTATAAAACGAACGCTTGGCGAAGAAGTCATAGTTGAAGCCGATGCGTTTGCCGATGGACACGACGTCATTACGGTGCTGCTTCAGTATCGCCATGAGGCCGCCGCCAAATGGACAGAGATCCCGATGACGTTTCTGAACAACGACCGTTGGCGCGGCTCGTTTGCCGTGACGGGCTTGGGACGATGGTGCTACACCATCACCGGGTGGGTGGATCACTTTGCCACCTGGCGAGGAGGTCTTCTCAAGAAACTAGACGCCAAGCAAGATGTTCAGGTTGATCTTCTGATTGGGGGCAAGTTGATCGAGGATGCGAGTCGGCGGGCGAAGACGGAGGAACGCCACACGCTCGCCAGGTGGGCGAAGACTCTCGCGTCAGGGGAGACGCCGGAGGCAGAGCGCATTCGCTTGGCCTTGAGTGCGGAGCTCGAAACGGCTATGGCGAGATATCCGGATCGACGAAGTGCGTCGACCTATGACCGAGAACTCACCGTCGTGGTCGATCGAGAGAAGGCTCGCTTCAGCACCTGGTATGAGATGTTCCCGCGCTCGTGGAGTCAAAAGGCAGGCAAGCACGGGACATTCAAAGACTGCGAAGCGCGTCTTCCGTACATCGCCTCAATGGGATTTGACGTGTTGTATCTCCCTCCCATCCATCCGATCGGACACACGCATCGGAAGGGAAAGAACAATGCGCCTGCCGGCGGGCCGTCGGATCCAGGGAGTCCGTGGGCGATCGGGGCGTTGGATGGAGGCCATAAGGCGATTCATCCCGATCTGGGGACACTGGACGACTTCCGAAGATTGATGGAGCGAGCGGGCACCTATGGCATCGAGATTGCGCTGGACATCGCGTTTCAATGTTCTCCTGATCATCCCTATGTGAAGGAGCATCGAGAGTGGTTTCGCATCAGGCCGGATGGGACCGTGCAGTATGCGGAAAACCCACCGAAAAAGTATCAGGATATTTTCCCGCTTGAGTTCGAGAGCGACCGATGGCGCGACTTGTGGGAGGAGCTGAAGAGCGTCATTGTGTACTGGATCGAGCAGGGCGTGCGGATCTTTCGGGTCGACAATCCACACACGAAACCCTTTCCCTTTTGGGAGTGGCTCATCAAAGAAATCGGGACTGAGCACCAAGACGTTATTTTTCTTGCTGAGGCCTTTGCTCGACCAAAAGTGATGTTGCGGTTGGCAAAATTGGGTTTTACCCAGTCGTACAACTATTTTCCCTGGCGGAATACAAAATCGGAAATCACGCAGTACTTCACCGAGTTGACACACACGGAGGTGCGAGAATTTTTCCGCCCAAACCTCTGGCCCAATACACCGGACATCCTCACGGAACAGCTCCAGCACGGAGGACGGCCGTCCTTCATGTCCCGGTTCGTGTTAGCGGCAACGTTGGGAGCCAGTTACGGCATTTATGGGCCGGCGTTTGAACTTGGAGAGCACGTTCCACGGGAACCTGGAAGCGAGGAGTATTTGCATTCAGAAAAATATGAAATCAAGCGCTGGGATCTTGATCGGGAGGATAGCCTCAGCGAATTCATCGGCCATGTGAATCGCATCCGGCGTGAGAATTCGGCGCTTCAGAGTGACTGGAGTCTGCACTTTCATGACATCGCGAACGACCAGCTGCTCTGTTACAGCAAGCGGACCGCGGATGGGTCGAACATCGTTCTCGTCGTGGTGAATTTGAGTCCACATCATGTGCATTCAGGATGGCTTGAATTGGATCTGGAGAGTCTGGGAATCGAGGAGAAGCGCCCATTCCAAGTCCAGGATCTGCTGACCAATGCCCATTATCTCTGGCACGGGCAGCGGAACTACATTGAAATCAATCCTCATTCGGCTCCAGCACAGATCTTCCGTATCCATCGACGGGTCCATACGGAGCGGGATTTCGACTACTATTTCTAGGAGGAGCGAGGCGGGGTGCGTGAATATGTTGACGGCTACGCATGATTGGATGCGTCTTTTTGAAGGAGAGACCGCTGGGGATTTGAAGAGAGCCCTGCCGGACATTCTTCAGACTAGGCGCTGGTTCGGGGGAAAAGCTCGGCGCATCGAAAACGTTGACATCCTCGATGGCATTGCCATCCCATCCGATTCGATGTCGATACTTTTGTTGATCCGGGTGGAGTACGAGCAGGCTGGGACTGAAACGTACACACTGCCCGTGACGGCGGCCTTCGGGGACGAAGCCGAGCGTATCCAGCGGGAAATTCCTACGGCCGTTATTGCTCCCTTTGTGCTGCAGAGAGAGGCCAGGACAGAGAACGGGCTGTTATACGATGCGCTCTGGAACCGTGATTTCACCCTTGCTCTTCTGAGCGCGGTGCGTCACGACGCTCGGTTGAACGGACTCAACGGAGGCATGGCAGCTTCATCGACGAACGCCTTCACAGATTTGATGCCCTTGGGAGTGAAGCCTGAGCCAGTCGTCATGAGATCAGAACAGAGCAACACGTCGGTCGCCTATGACGGCTATATCATCTTGAAGTTGTATCGGCGTGTGCAGGAGGGCATCAACCCGGATCTCGAGATGGGTCGGGCTTTGACCCGCCTGCGGTTTTCTCATGTCCCCTTGCTTGCCGGGGCGCTGGAGTATCAGGCGGCTTCCGGCCGCCTACTGACGCTTGGCGTGCTGCAACAGTTTGTGGCCAACGACGGCAACGCGTGGCAATACAGCCTTGAAGCCGTGAAGCAGTTTTTCGTTCGAGTCGACTCAGAGCAGTTGAGAGAGGAAACACCTGCTGAGCATACCTCTCGGCCGCTCGAATCGGCACGCGAGCCGTACGCACCGCTCGCCCATCACTTCCTCGGTGGCGATTTGGAATGGGCAGAGCGGTTAGGGCAACGCACCGCCCAACTACACGACGCACTCAGCCAGGTAGCCGACGACCCTGCCTTTGCTCCGGAACCCCTCACGCCTCACTACAGGCAAACTCAGCATGCGGCAGTCGAGCATGGCATGGCAGAGGCGCTGCGGCTCCTCAAGGAGCGCAGGCAGTTCCTCTCAACCGGCGGGCAAGAACAGGCTCGCCGGTTACTCGAATTCAGACCTGCCCTTGAACGGATCATCGCGGCTTTCGA
>DASTFK010000026.1:0-5691 GCA_035719945.1 Nitrospira sp. | reverse complement strand
GGCGGGTGATATGTGACGTGCCCAGCAACATCGAGATCACGGACCGGGCGTCAGCGATCCAATCCGAGAGCGTGTAGTCGGCAAATTTCCCTTCGGAATCCCCGAATCCACGAACATCGTAGCAGCAAAAGCCCCATCCCTGTTCTGCGCACCATTGGGCCAGCGCCTTGCTCTTGTTCCCCCAGCGTTTCGACAGAAACCCCGTGATGAAAAGTACGTGACGTCCGGTCCCCTCGGCTCGATCGCCTCGTATCAGTTTGCCATCCGCCCCTGATAATTCAAACGCACGGAGCGTCATGTCTTGGCCAGCACCTTCGTGACGAATCCGCCCAGTCGACTGAGGACCGGTTCGGGGATCTCATGGCCACCGTGGAAACTGTGCCACTGCACCTTCAGTCCCGCTGAAATGAGCTCATCGCGCTGCCGCTCCGCCATCACATAGGGAAGAATGGGATCCATCGTTCCGTGGCTTTGGAAGACGGGCAGGCTCGCCCGCTTGCCGGCGGAAGGCCGCCAATCCTGCTTGGCGAGGAGCGATCCTGAAAGTTGAATCAATCCCCCAAACGGGAAGGCAGTGCGCATGACGAGATCGCAAGTCAGCATCGCACCCTGCGAAAATCCACCGATGATCGTTTTTCGGGGATCTACCGGCAGCTTGCGGGGCAAGCCGGTCAGGAATGTCTCGAGCGCTTCCCGGGCCTGCGGGAGTCCGCGCGGCACCTCAGAAGATAAATCCCGGACGCGTCCTGCCCGGCGATCCGCTTCGAGGCGGGCCATGTCAATCAGCCACCAGGCGCGGGAATCGCCGAACCCCATGTTGAGCGCCAAGGGCCCTTCAGGGAAGATCCAGCGCATTCCTGGCGGGCCGCTCACCACTTCTGCGAGCGGGAGCAAATCGTCTCCCGGTGCCCCGTACCCGTGCAATAGGATGATGAGAGGACCGTTGCCGCCTCCCTGGCCGTCCGTCCCCCCGGCCAATCTTATTTTTAAGCCTCCGACCTCATCCACCCGCATGAAGCATGTTACCGCATTTACCGCATGTACAGATATTGGAGCAGCGCGACGAGTCCGTACAGCGACGACTCGATGACCGGCTGCTGGTAGAGGGGAACGAACGCGCCTTGTTCGTGGGCTTCCACTCTGTCGATAATAAATTGAACCTGCTTCATTCGGAGGTCGTGGTCTTTGCCGCTGCCCAAGACTTGCACCATTTTCCGGCTGAGACCATCCAGCATTGCGGCCTTGGCCTGACTCGCCGCCTGATACAGCAAATATGCAGCCAGCAATGCCAGCAGCACGTTCAAGGCCCATGAGAGCAGCAAAAGAGTGGGGTAATTCCAGATGTCGAAGTAATCATTCCGGCCGGCGATCAAGATGATCAAGGCTATAAATGGATACCGGATCAAACGATTTATCACTTCGGTCCGTTGTCCGATCAGGTCTACGACGGCCAAATGCTTGAGCTTCTCGAATTCGGCTTTCTGCGTCTCACTTAAGCCATAATCGACAAGATACTGTTCCTGCACCTGTTGTGACCAACCGCCTGTCGAAGCTGTCACCCACGCGATCCAGCGGCGACATAACATCACCGCGTCGAACACCGCAAGATTGAGAAATACGACTAGGGCCGTGCTGCTCACGGTCATGATCCAGTCCACTGTGCAGCTCAGTTGACCGCGACATGGATGGATGTACTCCTCGTCCAACACATAGGAGCCCAATAGCCACATCGTCCCGATATAGAGCACGAACAACAGAATCGTTCGCGTCATCCATTGTGCCGGTTGGCTAGCCTCGCGATACCACGACCAGGCTTGATCGACCGTCGTCGCGGTCATGGTCGCGGCCGGATGATAGACCCGCTTAAGGTTGGTCCAAACGGTGCGCAGTGAAAACCGCTGAAACCCGGACTCATCTTGGAACAGAAAATCATCTGTAATGAGGTCGCCGTTCTTGATCAGATCGCGCGATCCTTTTGCGAGCAACGCCAGGCAGAGCACGACAACGAAGAGACGAATCAATTCGCCCGGCCAGACACTGACTCCTGCAGTCAACGAGAATGGCTCTCCTTCATCATGGCCTGCAAGCAAAGCAGAGGCTCCGCCCAGCCATATAAAGGCCGAGAATGCGGCGAGCAGAACAAACCCCATGACAGCCAAGAGTCGGGTATTCCGCGAAACCCAGAACCACAAACGCTGATTGCTCCAGGTGATGACGCTCCCGATGAACAGTGTGACGAGCAAGACGACCGCCACGGCGGTGTTATTGAACCCAATGCCCTGTTTGAGCTGACCCAGCTCTTCCGTATGGTCGAGATCGGGACGCAACGGATGGATCGTGCGCACGCCTTCCTTGTCGACCACACTCACATCGACCGCGCCCTCTCTCCCCACCTCGAAGAGCCGAGGATGAGAACCGGCGTCATAGAGTCGATCGTCCGGCGTCAGCGCGATGTGATAACTGGTCGTGCAGGGCGCCGCTTGCTGTTGATGGCCGGTCGACTCGCAGCTCACATGTCCCACAGCTTGCAGCACGGCGAAGTAGGCCGATGTCTGATAGCTGCTCCTGAAGGGCGGAACATCGCGTTGAAGGCCTCCCTCGAGCTGAAGCCCGAAAGGAGCGGCGACGACCATGTTGCGCGTAGATTTGTATTCGCTGGGATGCAAATGTCGCGCATCCAGATCGAGCGTGAAGAAGATGGCGTGCGGAAAGGCGGGGCGCAGAGCCTTGATGATGAGGAGCGCATCGTAGGGATCTGTGCCAAGAATCCCGATGGCCCTGGCGCCCTCGCCTTCTTCATAAATGCGCGCGACGAGCGCCCGGACATAATCGGTTTGGCCGGTGCCTTCCGGCCGATCTCTCGTAGAATCCTTGCCCTGATCGGCAGTCGCCTTGGCGACACGCGCCGCTCGGGCCGCATCGTCCCCGGGGATTTCTCCATCCAAGCCGCCCAGGTAACTGTAGCGGAACACATTGAGGGTGAGTGATTCGTAATCGGTCGGGCGTTGGATTTGCAGATCGATGGCCTGCGGGACCGTCTGGCACCACTGCTTGATATCGACCGGCACCTGAATGGTCTTAAGATCCGCCTCGGGAAAGGTCGCCACTTTCGTGCAGGCCGCGGCGCGAAACTCGATCGGAAGCGTCCGTCCGTAGAACGAGTCCCACTCCCCTATCAGAATGACGGCATCCCATCCCAAGCGGACCTGCCGCCGCTCCAGCTCCGCGATCAGAGACTGAAACCGTAAGTCATCAGATCCGATGTCATAGAGGAGCCTGACATTCGCATTGGAGAGCCGTCGGTAAAACTCGTGCTCGCAGTCGTCGTAGGTTGCACAGGCCTTGCCCTTGCCGGACTCCGCCTTGAGACCATACGCGAGCAGCCCTTTCATCGCGCTGGCCCAAGGTGAATAAAGTTCGATCGCGCCGTCGGCATTGGGCCAGGTGCCGATGTCCGGATGCAGATGTCCGTACAGCATGCCGGCTTCGTCCAGAAGCCCCCGATAGGCGGATGAAGTCCGGGGCCCGATGATTTTGAAGGAGACCGCCCGCTGCAAGGCCGGATCCAGTCGGACCAGAGGAGGCTTAGACACCGTGAGGACACACTCGTGAGTCGTGGTCTCCTGACACACGAGCCCTTGAGACACGGAGGTCAACGTCGTGAAGAAGCCGTTGTTGAGCGCCTCGTCGGGCAACCACACGACCAGGACGCTTTCCGCGCGGGTTCCCGCTGACCCGCAGAAGCGGGTTTTTCTGAGTCGGTACCATTCGTACGGAAGGCCCTGGACAGGGCTGGCCGGCTCCCAATAGACAAACGAAAGCCGGTTTTCATCCTCCGGCACATAACAGGCGGCGCCCAGCGCCGTGCCGACGGCGTAGCGGTCACGGAGGCGCGTTTCCGTACTTTCAACATAGGGGCCTCCGCTCGTCGTGACGAGAAGCACCGTCAGGCGCTGTCCGCTGCGGGCGCGATCTGCAATCGCATGACGGAGAGAGGCGAGCCGTTGGGCCAAGGACGATCCGCCTGTGGCCTTTGCCGCCCCTTTTTCCCGTATGGCCCGTTCGACTGCCGCAACGGGATCTTCCCAGAGGCGCGCCCGAACTAATTGCTCGCCTGTGGTCTGCTTCATCTCCAAGCCGTTGCCGACCGGCCGTGAACTGCGCAGCGGCTCCTTGACCAGCAGAACGCCGGCAATGGCAAGGGCGAGCGTCAGCGCGCCCGCCACTGCCAATTTGGAATCACCGCGCGGCTTGGCCACAGGTCCTTTCTCCTAATTGAGCAAAAAATTGGGACTCACTGTACAACAGAAGATGAGGGGGACTGCAATAAGAAGCTGCTCCTGTTCCGACCACCCCGGCGAGGAGTGCCATACAGGAGAACGCCGACATTGCTTCCCTCAGGGTGAGAACACCTCCATTAAGAGACCTTCTAAGAGGAGCAACTCACACTTAAGTGCTTGCCCCAATTGGGCGGAGGCGCGGCGTAGGCGGCCATTCCAGGCTGCTCGGTATAGGGGTGTTGCAGAAGAGTAAGAAGGCGGTCGACCTCGGCAAAATCTTTTTGCTGCGCCCTTTCGATCGCGTTCTGGGCCAGGTAGTTTCGGAGCACATACTTGGGATTGACCCGGTTCATGGCGTCATGCCGGTCTTCGTCCCTGCTTCGCTCGCTCTGCAAGCGATCGCGGTAACGCACCGCCCACTCATCGAACCGCTCGCGGTTCAGGAAATGCTCGCGCAAATGTTCGTTCTTCATACCCGGTAGTAACGAGAACGTGCCCATCTCGCGGAACACGATCGTGAAGTCGGCATGGCTCCCCTGGAGCAGGCCCAGGAAATCGCGGATCAGCTCGTCGTCATCTCCCCGTTCTTGTGTCAGACCGAGCTTGGCCCGCATGAGGGCTCGATATTCGCGCTCGAACGTCGGCATGTAGGAATCGAGTGCCGCTTTCAATGCCTCTTTGTCTGCGAGTGGCAACAACGCCTGGGCGAGACAACTGAGATTCCACAATCCGATATACGGCTGCTGATTGAAGGCATAACGGCCGTTATGATCCGAATGGTTGCAGATGAAGCCGGCATCATAGTCGTCCATGAATCCGAACGGCCCGTAGTCGAGCGTCAGGCCCAGAATCGACATGTTGTCGGTATTCATGACGCCGTGCGCCCAGCCGACCGACTGCCAGCGCGCAATCAACTTTGCCGTGCGCTCGACCACCTCGACGAAGAAGCGCGGGTATCGATCGACCGCCTCATGAAGGTGCGTGAAATGCGCACCGATCACGAAATCCGCAAGCATGTTGAGCTGCTCGTGTTGCTTTCGGTAATAGAAAATCTCAAAGGTGCCGAACCGAACATGTGAGGGCGCCATCCGCACCAGCGTCGCACCGGTTTCCACCTGCTCCCGGTACACCTTGTCGTCGCTGCCGACGATGCACAAGGCTCGTGTGGTGGGAATACCGAGCCCCTGCATCGCCTCACTGCACAGATATTCCCGTATCGTTGACCGCAAGACGGCGCGGCCATCGCCGTCCCGCGAAAAGGGTGTCATCCCCGCTCCTTTGAGATGCAGATCCCACCGCTCGCCCCGTGCGTTTGTGGCTTCGCCCAAAAGGATAGCGCGGCCGTCTCCCAATTGCGGCACATTGACGCCGAACTGATGCCAGGAGTAGATCATCGCCAACGGGTCCATGC
>DASTFK010000025.1:0-9676 GCA_035719945.1 Nitrospira sp. | reverse complement strand
CACTGACTCTCCCTCGTCTTGCTGAATTACAAGGTTAATGCTTATTGTTTTCATCATCCTAGCCTCCAAATCCCGATCTTACTCACACCTGCGGCGAAAGGATGCCCAAGCACTAGACGCGGGTTCGAACGATATCATGGTCTCAATGCCTATCATGGGGCGCAACTCGGGCTTGTACATGATTGTTGTCCCGCCTCTTTTTGCATGCTCGGTGCAGGGGAGACAAATTTTCGAGACAGCTCTTGAACGTAATATTCAACTAGGCTGCTCTCATCATCGTTCAACGTAACCTCTGTGGAGAGTAGATGCTCACAGGCGCGACTGTAGGCGAGAATTTCCTGGCTGAGTTGCATGGTGAACCTCCCTTTTCGAATCAACCATGTGAAACGTACCTGTCGGCCGTCGTTGACGGCTACGTCGACCTCGAATGCGACGGCAACAGCACTTGGTGACGAAACGATGGCCATTGCAGCAAGAGCCAGCCGGCACCGGTGCCACAAAAGCCTCCAATGATCCATCCACCGATAACATCTGTCACATAATGGGCCCCGATATACACGCGCGCCAGCCCGACTAGAGCTACGATCGGCCAACTCACCCAGCCGGATCGAGGGTGGAGCACCTGTAGGAACGCCGCCGCCGTCGCGGTATTACATGCGTGGTTGGACGGAAAACTGAAGTTGCCACCGCAGGCCTGGAGTCGGTGGAGATCAGCAATGCTGAAACAGGGACGCGGACGCGCAACCAAATGTTTGATTTGCGCTCCGAGGAAATCAACCAGGCCGATCGATGCCGTCATCACCGGAGCGGCGACTAATGCTTCCCGTGGCCACTGCCAAATCCAATAGATACCCAACAGAATCGCAGGCAGCCACAAAGTGTTGGGCTCGCATAAGGTTAAAAAGGCCCAATCGATCCAAGAGGTCTCTCCGGCGAAATCGTTGATGGCGCGGGTGAGAAAAAGGTCCAAGCTCATGTAGGTCACCATGTAATTAGCGTCGAAGCGGAATCGCTTACGAAAGAAAGTCGTAGTAAGCGCCACAGAGCTGGCCGAGCCAAAGGATGTTGTCACCCAATGACTAGCCCATTAACGGCATCGCGCTTTTTCCGAAGCCGGGCTACTGTGTTTTAGGAAACCTACGAGGAAATGATGAAGGGGGGTGCACGAGGGGCACGATGACTGGCCAAAAGGTTAAACTTGAGGTGTGTCGATCGCGATTCGGCAGACTGGGCTAGTAATGGCCTATCGAATTGCCAGGAGGAAATGGAGAGCACACTTGGCGGTTGATAAGTCCCTTTTTTGGTATCTTCTGCTGTTGAAAGGACGAAGCCAAGCTCCGGAGAGTTTTGGGATCTGGTCGACAGGTGATAGCCATTCCTGTGAGCACAGGAAAACTCACCGGGAAGATCGGGAGAGAAAACTGTGTGTGCTAATCCTTGGCGGGAGGCTAAATCATTTACGTCTGGCAGATGAGTATGGAACAGAGGGACAGTCGCAACCCAGGTGATCACCCACACCAGAGTAAGCAGGTGCAGGCAGGCCTTGGTTCGAATGATTAAAGGCACTCGCCCTCCGCACTCGAATATGAAGAGCCAGGCTCCGTCAACTTAACCCGGTACTGGCTGGCGCTTCAAATTGAAACTAATTCCTGGGAAATAATTCCCAAGAACGATTTGAAGGTTAGCTCCTTACAAGTGTTGCTGTCAATCACACTGCTACGCAGGACAACCCATCCCCATCTTGGTCCATGTCTATACTATCCTGACTTGTGGTTTCTTGCGGGTTTAGGTGTCTGCGGTTGGACACAGATGCTCGAAAACCGGCTTAAGGTTTGACAGCCACCTTGAGTACACCGTCCAAACGGTCTCCAAAAATCCTGTAGCCTTCTTGAATGTTATCGAGAGACACTCGATGAGTCAGCAAGGGAGTCAGGTCAATCCGGTGACGCCGAACCATCTCTATCAGACGTCGCATCCGTTCCTTTCCTCCAGGACACAAGGTTGTCACGATACGATGATCGCCTATCCCCGCCGCAAAGGCCTCGTAAGGAATCTGCAATTTGCCTGAATAGACGCCCAAGCTGGACAGTGTTCCTCCGGGGCGGAGACAGCGTAGAGCATGCTCGAATGTTTCTTGAAGTCCCAGCGCTTCAATGGCGACATCCACACCGCCGCCAGTCAAGCGTTTCACCTCTTCCACGACGTTGGTTTCTTTGGGATTCAGTACAATGTCGGCACCGAGACGTTTTGCCATGCCGAGCCTGCGTTCATCGGCATCAATGGCGATGATGAGCGCTGCGCCCATCAATCGCGCTCCCACGGTCGCACACAGACCAATGGGTCCCTGGGCAAAGATGGCGACGCTGTCGCCGATCCTCACTCCTCCTGATTCGACACCGCTGAACCCTGTAGACGCGATGTCGGCGAGTAGGACCACCTGTTCATCAGTGCCGTCATCGGGAATCTTTGCGAGGTTGGCTTGCGCATAAGGCACTATGAGATAATCCGCCTGTGCACCGTTGATGGTGTTCCCAAATCGCCAACCGCCAATGGCTTCATATCCAGCACCATGTCCGCATTGTGCTGGATGCCCAGATAGACAAGCTGCACATTGGCCACACGGGGTGATGGCTCCAACCAATACCCGGTCCCCGATGTGGTATCCAGACACGCCCGGGCCGATCTCCTCGATAATCCCCACCGGCTCGTGGCCAATCGTCAAACCAGGCCGAACTGGATATTCGCCGCGTACGATATGAAGGTCTGTTCCACAGATCGTGGTCAATGTGATTCGAATGAGCGCCTCTCCATACCCGGCCTTGGGACGAGGAACCTCCATAATATGGAACTTGTTCTTCGCCTGAAAAACATTTGCCCGCATCATTGTCATAGTCACCTCTTCTGGAATGCCTCTAACGTGTCGATTGAGCAATATGTATACCATCAGCGTTGGGGTGATGGATCGCCTTGCCTCAAGCGCCAGTTATGGGTCCTGGAATGGAGACCGTTCTGAGAGGGAGATACTACGCGACAGGAACGATTCTCAAGTTGTTGCGTTCTGCTACGCCAATTCGGGTGATACGTCCGACGACTTCAGACACTAATTTCCCAGTGGAACGACTGGATTTGCCTTGCTCGTTTTGCTATCTGTTGAGGCCCAAAGGAGACCCTTATGTCGGACGTTCCCCAAAACGTACTTGTTGTTGATGATGATCAAGACATGCGAGCCCTACTTCGAGATGTGCTTGAGGAGCATGGCTATAAGGTGACGCTTGCACAAAACGGGCAGGAGGCTCTGAAGAATCTTCGTGAGGGAGAGTATCCGGTCGTGCTCACCGATTTGCGAATGAAGGGCATCCAAGGCATCGAGCTTCTGGCTGAGATCAAGCGGTCATTCCCCGACACCAATGTGGTTCTCATGACGGCGTTCGGCTGTGTCGAAACGGCGTTGGAGGCCATGAAGCAAGGTGCCTCCGACTATCTGATGAAGCCGGTAAAAAATGACGATCTCCTGCGAGTTACCGAGCGGAGTTTCCGAGAAGCCCTGCTTCGAAGCGAAATCAACCGGCTCCGACGGGAAGTGAATAAGGAGTACAGCTTCAATCAAATCCTCGGCAAGAGCAAGCCCATGCGGGAGATTTTCGATTTGATTCGACGGGTCGCCGATAGTCCGACGAATATCCTGATCACAGGCGAGAGCGGAACAGGAAAAGAACTGGTCGCCAAGGCGCTTCACTACAACAGCGAACGGAAAGATGCCGCGTTCGTCGCAGTCAATTGCGCCGCCATCCCTGAGCAATTGCTGGAGAGCGAATTATTCGGGCACATGCGTGGAGCTTTCACCGACGCGAAAGTGGACAAGCGCGGCCTGTTCGAAGAGGCCGCGAAGGGGACGTTGTTCCTCGATGAAATCAGCGAGCTGCCGCTCATGCTGCAGGCAAAGCTGCTCCGTGCAATTCAGGAAAAAGAAATCCGGCGCCTCGGGGCCAACAGGCCCATCGCCGTCGATACGCGTCTGATCGCCGCCACGAATCTCAACCTGTCCGAAGAAGTCAAAGCCAAGCGGTTCCGGGAAGATTTGTACTATCGCCTCAATGTCATTGAGATGAGACTTCCTCCCTTGCGCGAACGCCGCGAAGATATCCCGCTGCTGGTCGATGCCTTTCTGAAAAAGTTTGGTCAGGCGAGGGGGAAAGACGTCAAAGGGGTCAGTGAAACGACGTTGGCTCTCTTAATCGACTATGCGTGGCCGGGCAATGTCCGGGAATTGGAGAACGTCATCGAACGGGCTGTCACGCTGAGTCGCGGTGACAAGATTGTTCCAGACGACCTCCCAGCCACGATTCAAGGCTCGCGGGGTGACCGGCGAGTGTTGGATGAGGCGGCAGAGAAAATGCACCCGTTGCACGAGATTGAAAAAGAATATATCAAGAAAATCCTGGAAAAAATGGGCGGGAACAAATATCAGGCCGCCCAGGTGCTAGGAATTGACCGGAAGACACTCTATCGCAAGCTCGGCGAGATGGACGAAAGTGAAAAGAACCCGTGAGTGCTCCTCCTAATCAGGTCGCCTCGGCGGCTCGTTGTCCTTCACTATCCCTGGTCATGCGTTAAATTCATGATGCTGCACCGACTGCAGATCATGCGCAGCCTCGCCACCGTCCTTACCATCGGAATTTTCGTTTTCGATCTGCTGACTCCCGCGGAATCCTCCGTCGGCATCCTCTATCTGCTTCCCATGATGATCTATCTCTGGAATCCAAACCGACGACTGACGATCGTGGTCGCGTCCTCCGCAACGATTCTGACGGTCATCGGTGCCCTCGGGAGTCCATCAGGTGATCGCGAACTGGCGATACTCAATCGGGTACTCACGGTCTTTGTGCTCTGGTTCGCTGCCGTACTGTATCTCAAACGAGTCGCGACCCAGGCCAGTCTTGAAAAGTCCAACCTCCGGTTAGGTGGAATTCTGGAATCCGCCATGGACGCCATCGTCACGATTGATGCCGACCAGCGGGTGCTGTTGTTCAATCCGGCAGCCGAGATCATGTTCCATTGTCCTGCGGGAAAGGCAATCGGTCGAACCATCGACGAGTTCCTCCCTCAGCGCTTCCGGGATGCGCATCGGGAACATGTGCGCGAATTCAGTCGAACCCGTGTCACGAGTCGAAGAATGGGGACCCTTGGGACGGTTACGGGTCTCAGATCCGACGGAACCGAGTTTCCTGCGGAAGCGTCGATCTCTCAGGTCGACGTCGCCGGAAGCAAGCTGTACACCGTCATTCTGCGAGACGTCACGGAGCGCAAACGCTCGGAGGAGCAGCTTCGGCTGACCATCGAAGCGGCGCCGAGCGGCATGATATTGGTGGATCAGCAAGGCCAGATCATTCTCGTCAACGCTCAGATCGAACATCAGTTCGGCTACTCGCGCCACGAGTTATTAGGTCAGCCGGTGGAATTGTTATTGCCGGAGTCGTTTCGCGCCGCACACGTTGGCGATCGTCAGCGCTTTTTCTCCGCCCCGAGCACTCGTCAGATGGGGAAAGGCCGTGAATTGTTCGGTCGTCGAAAAGATGGGTCAGAATTCCCTATCGAGATCGGTCTGAATCCAGTCAATGCGCCCGAGGGCATTCATGTGCTGGCGTCGGTCATTGATATTACTGAACGGAAGCGGCTTGAACAACAATTACGGCGCACCGAACGGATCGCCGAGCTTGGGACGCTTGCGTCTGGCATGGCGCATGAGATCGGCACTCCGATGAATGTGATTTTGGGGCGGGCCGAGTATCTCCTGGGGCGTGTGAAAGAGGAAACGATCCAGAAAGGGCTGCAAACCATCATCACTCAAGTTGAACGGATCACGAAGGTCATGAATCAGCTGTTGGCCTTTGCACGACGTAGATCACCCGAGCGCGTGCCATTGGTTCTGCGTGATGTCGTGGAGCAGAGCCTGGAAATGTTCGAACAGAGATTCGAAAACGCACACATCGAAGTCAAGCTGGATACGGATGACCGGTGTCCGAACATTCATGCCGACCCTGACCAGCTCAGTCAGGTACTGATCAATCTGATCATGAATGCGATCCACGCCATGCCGGATGGTGGGAGCTTACGTATCGCAATAGCGAGCGCCGACGACACGGTCAAGCTGACTGTGACCGACAGCGGACATGGCATTCCGGCCGACTCGTTAAAGAAGGTGTTCGATCCGTTTTTTACCACCAAGGAGTTTGGCAAGGGCACCGGCTTGGGTCTGACCGTCGTCAAAGGGATTCTGGAAGAACATGGCGGATCTATTGCCGCCGAGAGCCAGGAGGGAATAGGAACCACCTTTACGATTCTCCTGCCAACCGGTCCAACACCCGGCGGATCAGCAAACGGCCAAAGTCATTCGACTCCGGCCGCCCTGTAGCAAATCGCGACACCGGTATCGGGAGCGGAGGGAATATATCGACAGTCGCCTGCTTCCTGCCGCGCCGCCGCCCATTTCCCCCAACAATCAGCCGGTCTACTCTGGCATCTGGCTTGCCTTCATCCTGTATGGAAAGTCCATTTCGAGTTGGATGTCGGTAGGGGGGAAATGTGACGCCCAATGAACTGGTGTTGCTAATTGTGGAAGATGACGAAGAGATGCGGAGCTTGCTCTGCGATGAGTTATGGGCAGAGGGGTACCAGGTACGCGAAGCAAAAAATGGTGATGAGGCCTTGACGGCTGCCTCGGAATCCGCGCCAAAAGTGATCATTACCGATCTCCGGATGCCGTCAGGCGGAGTCAACTATATCAATCGCCTGCGCGTTCTTGCCCCCGATTGTCCCATCATTGTCATCACCGCGTTCGGTGATAAAGCCACCAAGAGCGAAGTCCTGGCAGCAGGTGCCAACAGATACTTCAGCAAACCAGTCAGAATTTCAGAGCTGAAAGCCTCCGTCAAGGAGCTGGTCGTCACCCTTCGAGCACCTCATTAGGGCCGGCTCTGATGGTCTGCGGGAATCGAGCGTTCTGAAAGGAAGCGACGAGATGGCCGGATCTCACATTCCAGAGGCCCCTGCATCCCCGTTCAGTGACCCGATTCTGGACGCGCGCATGGAAGCCATTCGTCAGTTGGCTGACGGGCTGTCCGATCGTGTCGCGGTCATGGATCGTCAGTTCAACGTGCTGTATGTCAATCACGAGAACCGGTCCCTCGAAACGCCGGGGCTATCCCATCCGAGACAGTTTAAATGTTATCAAGCCTTCGCTCATCGGACGGATCCATGCGACGTCTGCCCAGCAGCCGAAGTCTTCGACGCCTCGAGCAGTGAAATCGTCTCCTGTGCAGACGCCCAGTCGACGACAGCCTGCGGGATGCAACGGGCCTTTCCACTCCGTGCTCAGAATGGACGGGTGACCTCCATGGTCGTCGTCTTCGAAAAGTCAGCGCCAGCGAGAGCGCTTCCCGATATGCCGGTACCTGAAGAAGCCGCTCTTCCGATGGTGCGGGAGCAGTTAGAAGAGCTCATCGGCCGGAGTCAGGTGATGCAGCAACTCTTCGACATGATCAGCCTAGTCGCCGATAGTGCGGCCACGGTACTGATTCAAGGCGAGAGCGGAACCGGAAAAGAGCTGGTGGCCAAGACTGTTCATCGCTTGAGCAATCGGCGCGGGAAGCCCTTTGTCGTCGTCGACTGCGGGTCGCTGCCGGAAACGCTGCTCGAAAGCGAATTGTTCGGGCACGTAAAAGGGGCTTTTACGGGCGCCGTGGCCAATAAGCGAGGTCTGTTTGAGGAAGCGGACGGTGGGACCATCTTCCTTGATGAAATAGCCGACACCAGCTCGACGTTCCAAGCCAAGCTCCTTCGGGTCCTTCAAGAGGGCGAGGTCAAGCGCGTAGGGGGGAACCACCCGATCAAGATTGATGCACGCGTCATTTCTGCCACGAACAAGGATCTGAGCGAATTGGTCAAGGCCAAGCAGTTCAGGCAGGATCTCTATTACCGCCTGGCGGTCCTTCCTCTCTATCTTCCTCCTTTACGCGAGCGGAGAGAGGACATTGCACTATTGGTCGAGCGCTTCCTCCTGCAGTCCTGCGCGAGGCATCGGCAGCCGATGCGCCACGTCTCCAAAGAAGCGTTACGCGTGCTCACAGAAGCATCATGGCCCGGCAATGTCCGGCAGTTGAAACACTACCTCGAACGGGCGGTCGTCACGACGTCCGGGCCGGCGTTGCCCTGCGAAGACATGATGCCGATGAAAGTGGAGTCACCGGTTTCGGATCTCCGTTCCATATCGCGTGACGCCAGGAAGCAAGCGGAACGCGCACGCATCGTCCAGGCTCTTGCCGACACACAGGGGAACCGCGTAAAGGCAGCAAAACACCTTAAGATCAGCCGCGCCAGCCTCTACACTAAGATACGAAACTACTGCATCGAGTAACCCCGCTTCTGACCCTTTTTTCTCCATTCCTGCGACTGTCCTGTCCAATATGTTGGACAACAGAAGTCATTGATTAGATGTGGACCAGACCTTACCAGTTCACAGGGATGTCTAAGCACGTAGAAAGATGCCGCACAATGGCGTTTTTAACAAGCTGGGCGATGTCTCACGCAACTCGTGTTGCCCTCGAAGTATTTTCGTCGTTCATGCGAAGACGAAGCTGAGGCACGCATGTTGCGCTGGGAAGAAAGCGCTGGTGAAGGTGTGGGGTGATTAGGACCGGCCTCCGAATGACCCACTCCTTCGAAAGAAGGACCTTCACCAGCTCTTAAAAGGCCGTTCAGCAGTTGAGAATGAAGCGATGAATCCAACCAACCGCCGCCATGGCGGATATAGAGAAGGAGGCCGTGTATGAGGTCCCTCAATCAACCACAGCAGAAGAAGCGACGAAAGCATCTGTCGCTGATGCTGCAAAGCGTATTTTTGACAGGAAGCTTGATCACTGCCTCATGGGTGTTTGCGGCAAGTCCTGAGTCGTCACATGAGGGCCATACGACGTCGGTTGCCTTACCGGGCTGGACGCAGCAACTCAAGGGCCAGACAGTGGTCGAGAACGCCATCGAAGGCCGGGCCGGTAATGCCGAAAAAATGGAGATGCAGCATCATCGCCTGATGGAGAAGCTCGAGCAGCAGGCTCAGCAGGATGCCAAAGCCCAGCAGACATCGGGTGGCTTCAACCAGATGTCGATGATGCACCAGTATATGGGCCAGGACGGCAGCAGCTTTCTGCTCATGACGGATGCGAGCAAGGGCGAGCCAGTGATGACCTCGGGGGGTAAGTGTCCAGCAGGAGTGCCCACGAGGTCGTACGACGTGTCGATGATCAATGTCGAAATCACGCTGAACCGGTGGCTCGACTTCTATCCGGGCTACATGTACGTCCTGACGGAAGATGTCGCCAAAGCGCGCGCCGAGGAGGCCAAGAACAAGGACGCGCGGGATAAGGAAGGCTTCGATCCGGGCGCGGTCTCGACCGGTCTCCAGGGCGACGCTATCCAACCGCTGGTCCTCCGGGCCAATCAGGGCGACTGCGTCAAGATGACGCTCCGCAACCAGATGGAAAGCGAGGACGGCAGCCTGTTCATTCAAGCCTCCAGCATGATCATCAGTGCAACGGGCAAGCCGGCGACGACGACCAATCCCGAGTCGATCGTGGCGCCGGGCAAGACACAGGAATTCGAATGGTACATCCACCCACACATG
>DASTFK010000024.1:0-5399 GCA_035719945.1 Nitrospira sp. | reverse complement strand
CCATGGATTCCTTGAACCGCTGCAAATCGTCGGCAATTTTGAAGTCTGTATCCTGGCCGAGGACCTTGGACACGGCCGCTCCGAGTCGACCGGCGATCGGCACGTATTGCAAGGTCACAGTCAAGCGCGTCGTCTGGCCGTCACCGACTGGTTCGAACTCCACCGACCCCGCCTGATCGACATCTGAATCGTTCAATGAGCGCCAGCCGATCCGCTCATTCTCGACATCGTTGATGATCTCCGCATCCCATTCGATGGTCGGCAGACCGGGCAGCGTCTTGACCATCCAGTGAGAGAACCGGCCGGCGATGACCTGCACCGATTCCAGATGGCTCATAATCCTCGGAAGGTTGTCGAGCGCGCGCCAGAAGCGATAGAGCTCACTCGGAGGCTTGTTGATCTCGATACTTCTTCTGATCTTCGTGGCCTGGCTCGAGTGCACCTTGCGCCGGCCCAGCCGGCTGGTGTCCTCGAGGCCGCGCATATCGATGCCCATCGCGGCGAGCGCGACGCAATAGCCGGTCGCGGCGCGGTACAGCAACGCCATTCCCCCGACGGCCAAGGCACCGCCGGCCATGGACCTGCGGCGCCAGCCTTCTATCACCAATCCAATTCCGGCGATGGCGGAAACAAGCCGCTGGGTATCTCCGATATTCTGCGCAGCATCGGCGCGCTCTTCAGGCCAGTCCAAATCTTGAGTATTTGTTCGATACCGATAACGTTTCCCTGTCTTTCTGCTCATGAAATCTCCTTCTCCATGATCCTTGCTCATTAAGCCAGGTAAATTGAACTCTGCAAATCAAGTGGAAGAGGTGCAAGACATAGGCCTTCAGGCATGGGCCGGACGTCCCAGACGAAGACAGAAAATTGCCCCCGCGCTCTACCCGGTGCAATCACCGACCATTGGATTTCTAGACAGACTGTCTTTGCACGGACAGGTTATTCCGAGTCGTTACCGACGATTTCGTCTCCGTCTTCTTAGGATTTTCCCCAGGCCTCAAACCCTGAGACGAGGGCATAGCATGAATCTATGGTTGAGATTAGGCTGATCTGAGCCCGCCAAGGAGGGTCCGATGACCCGGATCAAGAGCATCACGTTCGTGATCGTCACTACCATCATCAGCCCAGTTTTCGTCGGTTGCGCCTTCTTCCAAGAGTTCCTCCCCGGCCTGACGCTGTCGGACGCCAATGTCGTGAGCGTCTTGGACAGCATCGATGAAGGGGAGATTGATGCGGCGCAGCTCGCACAGAAGCAGGCATCCGACCCGGAAGTCCAAGCGTTCGCTGGCCGGGTCCTAAATGAGCATCGGCACTTGGCCGAAGCCAATGGCCGATTGGCCACGCAGTTATCGCTGGAGCCTGAACCGCCATCGCTCGCATCCCATCTGAAACAGGCTCATGAAAAGGCTATGCGGGACCTGCGGGTCATGTCGGGAGACGCGTTCGACCGGGCGTATGTGCAATATGAGATCCAGGAGCATGTACGAGCGTTCAACTTTCTCGATGCCGCGGCAGAAGCCGAAGCCAATGTGACGCTTAAACAGGAATTAGTCCGAACCGGACCCGATCTCCTCAGCCATATCTCGGCGGCGAGAGCTCTCGAACGTCACCTTGGCTCGGAACAATAGCAGGCCATCGCATCACGTTAGGCCGCCCTTTTGTACCGCTCTCTGATCTCCATCTTCTCGGCCTGCAGACCGAATCCGAAGTAGGCGGCGATGGCAGCCGTCGCCGCATGCAACCAGACATCGTGGCCGAAAAGCGGAATCAGCCCGAATGTGCTGTTCAGCACCGGAATGAGACCCATCACCGCCAGTCCACCGTACATGATGGCCAACCCGCGCGCGAATTTGCGGGCATCGCTCATTGTGTTCGATGCTCTCCATGCGGCAATTCCGATGATCAGATGAACGAGATTGTGGATCCAGTTGACGGGAAACAATCCGACTAGGAGCCCGTATTCCCCATCCGCCGCCAAGTGTGGTGCCCAGAGTGGAGCCGGCGACTTCAATCCTGGGACAAATCCCAGCACTCCAACGGCGAGAAAGACGATGCCGATGACACGAGCGAAGCTTCGGCTGGTCATAGCAGGTTCTCCTTTCGAAGCGTCTGTATTTACTGCACACCGGCCTCATTCAGGCAGATCTCCTCTATCCAAGCCCGCAGCGAGGCAAGGTGCCGGTCTTCTTCCTCGAGCGCCGTCTGAAATCGACCGGCCATATCGTCCTGCCCCAGTTCCCTGGCCAGTTTGATCAACAATCGCCATCCGTCGTTGTCAACGAGCTCGGCCACGTGAATGGCATGAAGACTCTGGGCGATCGTCATGCGGGGGTCGGCGATGACCTGCATGAGGCCGATCGAGGCAACGGCATTCGTATCGGCCATGGGCGTGACGGCAGTCGGATCGGCTCCGAGTTGGAGCAGGGCATCCCAACACAAGCCCAGATGGGCGGCCTCTTCGGCTCGAAATTGCTGGAGTTGATCGACCGACAGCGTGGTCGTCGCATTGTTTCTCGTCATAAACTTGCCGATCAGGGCGTCGTACAGACGCGTGCCGGTTCTCTCGAACGCCAGACGTCCGGCGAGCTTGTCGCTCAGCACTGCTGGTGTTGCTCCTTCCGTCGCACTCGCGCGAGGTAGCCTTGCAGCTCTTTGTTCATCCGTGCGCATGCATGGCTAAAGCGGAGACTTTCGGACTCAATACCATTCATCAGAATAATGCGCACGCGCGTGAAGGCGTCCACATTCAATTTGCTGATCGGTTTCTGGACCATATCTTTCCAAGTAAAGTCCTGTCGGTGGAGCGCTGTCCCTTTGTCCTGCAATAGATTGATGGCCATGACAACTCCTTCAATGAAGCTCGGAGATTAACAAAGATGCTTGCGGCGCCTTTCGGCAGGGAGGACCAGCCGGTCATGAACGATCGTCTTATGAGAGGATTACAGCATTGTCGGTGTGGTTCGTGCCTGCCATGTTAGCCTTGAGGGCGTCATGATCCGACTGGTAGCGTCCCTCGTCGTCACGGAAATCCTGCCCGAGTTCGGGACACCATGAAGGAACCAATTCAGCGCGAAGAGTTTGGGAGAGGAGGGTCGTATGACGCACAGCTGCCCCATACGGCCCCCCAAGGTGAGCATGTCATCAACGGGCCGGCGTGACTTCAGGTGTTGCGATCTCAAGCACATATCCCTGATCGTCCATCAATAGGACGACGTCCTGACCCGGTTTCAGGCGATCGAGCTTCTCAAGCGGAGGCCGAAAGGGCACTTCCCGCTCCTTCCCCTGTTCAGCGATCTTCAATGTGCGGTCACCATCGGTGCCCTTGAAAGTCGCGCGGACCTGTTCATGGGCGCCTTTGATTCGTGCTTTATTGTTGTGTCCGGATTCGCGGACCGCCTCTGCACTGGCAAGCTGCGCGTCGACCAGCTGGCCGCTTTCATCGGCAAGGAAGAACGCCTCAACACCGACGGGAATCGCCGTGAGCTTTCCCTTTGCTCGGTCCGCAACCATGAAGGTCTTGATTCCCTGCGGCGTTTCGATCACGGCCTTGTCCAGCCCGACGGTGAGCGGCGTTGTCAGTTTTCCGCGCAGCACCTGATGATCCGATCGCTCGTTTGGATGGTGGTAATCCACCACCGCGTTGTGGTCGTTTAAGGTGACGATGATCGGCTGCCCGACCTCGAACGTCTGCCCTTTGACGCTGGCAGGACGCAGCGGCACATAGAACGATTTGACGGTGCCGATATCGATCTCCATTTGATTGCCTCGAATGGACACGATGCGGCCGGTCACCAGCCGATCTCCGGGCAATTGGTTCTCCGTCGCCTTGGTGATGACCTGCTCCTCTGGCGTTTTTTGAGCGTCGGCGGCGGCTTGGATGACACCCCATAGCCCCATGTCGAGTCCCACTATCAATCCGGCCATCATGATCAGCTTGTTGAATATCCTCATCACACACCCCTTTCGTTGTGACCGATGCGCTGATCCAGTAAAAGTGAGCAAGTGTTGGACCATGCCGGCCATCGCGGCCATCACGCAAACCAATGATCTCTCAATGGCTTATTGTTCGCGCTCAACCTGAGGCGGACAAGGTCAGACAAGCCGTCTGAAGAGGGACAGGATGCGCGACGTCGACGGCGAGAAAAATGCACGGCAGGGCTGGCACAACGGCCCAGCCCTGACGAGAGGCATACTTCAATCTCAAGCGATAAGGTACAAGACCTAATTACTTACTTCTTGGCGCGATGCAGGTCGATGACAGCCCCGGCTTCGTTCAGCTCGGCAGTCACGAGCGTCCCTTCTTCAATACCGCCGGTCTTGATGTCTTGACGCACAAGTGGAAACGTCTTGTCTCCCTCTGGGGTCTGGAGTTTAATCTCCGGCTTCATCTTGCCCACATACACCAACTTTCCGGTCACGAAACTGTGCGCACCTTCCGCCCCCTTGAGATGCAAATCGATCACGTTCATTGAGGATGAGCGTCACCTCTTGGCCGACTTTCGGAACCGTGTGTCCTGACCCAGCGACCCGCTGTGAGACGCACGATTCTGTTCTGTAGGACCGCTCGGGCGCCTCCCACGTCCGGACCGACGGGGGAGCCGTGATCCCATCTCGGGATTGCTGGCGCGCCTCCCCCTTCCTCTTCCTGGACTGTTGAGGCGAGATGTGGCCATGACTCCTCCTTCTTCTTCTGCGCGGTGGGATGTGGCCGACTCAGCGTTCGACAGCCGGTTCCTTGTGACTGGCCTCAACGCCCGATTCCTTGTGAATTGTCACCGCTCCGCCTTGGGCTGTCACCGTGCCGGTAATGACATCGCCCGGCCGAATGTCGCGATCACCCGCCGTTGCGGCATCGATCGACAGCGTCACTTCCTTCCCGTTTGCGTCCTCAACCACAATCGTTTTGAGCGTGGCCTGTTTCACTTCTCCTCGCACGACACGCATGCCTGACGCCTGTCCGGGGTTCACGCTGGGATCGGCGATCCCCGTCTCCTGGCGGCTGGTACCGCTTGCAGAGTACGCAGGAACAGACTGACACAGCACGGCCATGATGGCGTATGCGACCAACCATTGTGTGTTCATCTCTCAGCTCCTTGCCGGTGAGTGCTACTCCTAGACGGTCCCCTCCAGGCGCCCGTTTCCTGTCCCCGGCTTTCGATGTACCGCTTGAATCGCTCGAGATCGCCCACCACTCGCTGGCTCACCATACCGGTCGTATCTCCCACATTTTCAAGGACCCCGTCGGGATCATATTCCATTTGGAGCATGACCTTGGACGTTGAATCCGAGAGGCGATGAAAGGTCACGACGCCGGCATTCTGCGCACCGTCACGACTTCTCCATGCGATTCGGTTGTCGGGAATCTGTTCCGTGATTTCGGCATCCCATTCCTTTTCCTT
>DASTFK010000023.1:0-6063 GCA_035719945.1 Nitrospira sp. | reverse complement strand
GTGGACGAGGTCGTGGTGACGCAGGCAGATTTGAAGCGGTCAGCTACGGCGGACGAACTGTTGCCGCTCGTTGGTGAAACCTGGCCATGGGCGAGAATGAACACACGGGTCTCAGGGGCGCTCGGCGACGCCAGACACCTTGCACGCCCACAAGATTTGATCTGTGTGACCGGCTCCTTGATGCTCGTCGGTGAAGTGAAAGCATCGTTGCGAGGCTGTAAGCTGTCCCGGCTGCGGGGTTGATATGGCGGGAGTGGTGACGCGAGTCATTGACCGCCTGACGCGAGCGCTGCTGGTCACTCTTTTATCGATGCCGTTGCTGGCGGCCGCTGCCGGTCCGCCTGGTCAGACTGGTTCCGGATCCCCCCCGCTCGACGTAAAAGCCGATCGCATCGACTTTCTTCAAGAACAGGACATCTATGAGGCGGACGGGTCCGTCGTGATCGATCAGGGGTCGGTGCACCTCACCGCCGACCACGTGACCATCCAGACGCTGCCAGGCGTCATGATTGCCACCGGGCACGTCCGGTTGACCGATCCCAAAGCCGACATCGTCGCTGAGCGGCTGGAGTTGAATATCAATACCGAAGCGGGGGTCGTCACCCACGGAGAAGTGTATGTCAAGGCGTCCAACACGACGGTCGACGGTCGTTTGATTCAGCGATTTTCGGAGGACCATTATCGCTTTAAGGAGGGACGGTTTACCAACTGCGATGCGTCGGAAGGGGAAACGCCGGCCTGGCGATTTCGGTTCAAAGATCTGGATCTCAACGCCGGCGACAATCTCGCGTTCAAAGGGGGCTGGCTCTGCGTGGCTGATGTGCCAGTGATTCCGTTTCCCACGATGACCTATCCGCTGTCGCCTCGCCAAAGCGGATTCTTAATCCCCACCCCGGCCTATGACAATCGGTTCGGGTTCCATTACCAGCAGGGGTACTATTGGGCCATCAATCCAAGTCAGGATCTCACCATCTCACCGTCGTATTACACGAATTTAGGATACGGCAGCGATTTTGAATACCGCTATGCACTCAACCGGTATGCAAGAGGACAATGGTTTGTCAGTTATCTCCAGCAAACGACGCTGCCGAATGTCTCGGGAGTGACCGATACAGGCCAGAGTGCGAAGGAGGCGAGGGCGCTGATCACCGGCACCCATACCCAGCAAGTGACGCAGGATCTCCTGTTGCGGGTCAACGCCAATCTTGTGAGCGACCCCCAGTACCTGCAGCAACTCAGCAACTCGGGCGCGCAGCGTGCGCTTCCGAGTGCCGAATCGAACCTTTTCGCCAACCAGCGCTTGAACTACGGGAACGCGTATCTGCTCGGTCAGTATCTGCAGCCGTTGCAGGCTGGTGGCCCAGACACTTTCCAGCGCCTTCCTGAGGTCGGCTACAGTCTACCGAACCTCGCGCTGTTCAATTCACCCTTGTTGTTCGGGGGAGACACCAACGCGGTGTATTTCTTCCGGGAGGAGGGATTCACGGAGAACCGCTTTGATTTTCTGCCGGGACTCTCGACAGACGTCCTCGATGTGGGCCATGTGGTGGGATTCACGCCTCAGGTCAAGTTTCGTGAGGTCTATTATTCGCGCGGCATACAGGAGACCAGCAGTCTGCACCGGGAAACGTTCTGGGCGGCGCTCGATGCGACCTCTAAAATGAGCCGTCGCTTCAACCGGGATGACGGCGATGCCATGATGCATACGATCGAGCCGAGCGTGATCTACGAGTACGTTCCGGCGACGGATCAGTCGCAAATAGCGCAGATCGATCAGGTCGACAACCTGCCGAAAAAGAATCTGTTGACCTATATGGTGAGGAGCCGGCTGCTGGAACAGGAGGGGGACAAAAGCTTCAACTGGCTGGATTTCACGCTGGCTCAGAGTTACCACGTCGGCGCCGTGCAGACGGAAGCGAGGGATTTTGCGCCTGGCGCCGTGCCTCCGATCGGCACCGTGACGCAGCCTTTGCAGCCGGCGACGGTTCCGGTCGCCGGCAAGAAATTTTCCGACGTCTGGCTGCGTGCGGTCATCGGGAACAACGAGCCTCAACTCGCAGTCGCCCAGTTGGCTGGCCCGGTATTCGGACGAGGCGCCGGCGCCGTCTCACTCGCCAAGCCCCCCATCAACCGGTACGTGACGGTGGACGCCTTTTTCGATCCCTATAGCGCCGGTCTCAGCCAGTTCAATACTGACTTCCGGCTGCAGCAGTCCAATGAGTGGTATGTGGAAGTCGGGCAGCGCTTCTCGAGGACTGGGAACCGGGTACAACGGGGCGACCTCTGGAACCCCATCTCGTTCAATCAAGTGTTCGATCCCACTGACGAAGTCCAGTTTGTGACGGCTGGCGGCGGGTTTCGGACACCCTTTGGATGGCTGGTTGGCGCCAAGGCGTATTACGACATCAATAATCGCCGGAGTCCGGAATACGATGTGGTCGCGCTGTATCAGAATCCGTGCAAATGCTGGTCGCTCGGGTTGTTTTATCTCCAATTTCCCGACCGGGCGCAGTACAATTTCATGCTCAGTTTGACGGGGATCGGCTGGACCGAGAACTATGGCACGAATGTCGTGAAACAGATCCTCAGTCCTCTCACGTGGGGCGAGAAAGGATTGCCATGGGCTTCGCCGGGTGGACACTATGGTCATCTGGAAACTGCTCAACCACAGCCGGGTGTCGGCAGAGCGCCGAGATGAGTCGAGTCGTCGGCCTCAAGCCCAACTGGTCTGTCAGCTGCGCAGTCGCCGTCGTCCTGTGCGTGACGGGTTGCAGCACGTCGGCGATGACCGTTGCTTCCACGCCGCCCAGCCATTTACAGCGGGCAAAAGTCTTTCTCGCATCCGGAGATTATCGCCGCGCCGTCGAAGCCTGCCGGCAGGAGGTTCAGGACCATCCCTCTGCACGGAGCTATTTGTACCTGACCTACGTCTATCAAGCGCTCGATGCCTATGTGGAATCGCTGGCGAAAGCAGATCAATGGGTGGCGATGGAGCATCTCTATCTGAACTTGAGCTCGGGCGGGCCGGAAGAGCTGCTGGATCCTCCCAACGTCTTGGCTCGTATGGCGAAGGAGATGATTCAGGCGTCGGCACGACAACAGGCAGACGTCACGTCCGAACTCGCCACGAGGCTCGATCCGTCCGCCGTCGCGGTTGTCTGGCCTCAGCAAACGGCTTGGCGGAAAGCCAAGCCAGAGGGTTGGTGGTTCATGGTTCCCTCCGAGTGGGCGTGGTAACCGGTGTGGCATGAAGGTTTGACTCCTCGAAGAAGGCTGGGGTACGATGATTTCCCATTCATTTCTGCGATTCAATTGATTTTCAAGGAGGATAGACGTGGCAGGCAATGCGTTGAAGGTGGAAGATGCGAGCTGGGATTCCGAGGTCATGAAGGCTCCGGAGTTGGTGATGGTGGATTTCTGGGCGGTCTGGTGCGGACCCTGCCAGATGGTTGCTCCGATCGTGGACGAATTGGCCAACGAGTATGCAGGAAAGGTCAAGGTTCGTAAGCTGAATACCGATGAAAATCCCGAAGTGGCTGGACGCTACCAGGTCATGAGCATTCCGACCATTCTCTTCTTCAAGAACGGCCAGGTCGTGGAAAAGCTCGTGGGCGCCAGGCCGAAGCGGCAGTTCAAGGAAATGATTGACCAGCTCTTGGCGCAACACGCCGGCTCCGCCTAGCTGCTGAAAAAGGCCTGCCAGCTTTGTTCTTGCGTCGCTCAAAGGCTCAACGAGTCTATCTACTGGAGGCAAAATACCTATCCGCTCGCAGTTGATCGAAGCGAGCGGTTCAAGCGAAGCTTGGTATGTACCTCCTCGCTTTCTCGCTCGCTGCGGCCTCGCCCTGGAAAAGGCGTGCTTCACGCCGGGGTTGGGCCGGTGAACAAGACAGTCTTTTTGAGCAGCCTGTATTTTTAGTAAACAATATTTTACTATCGGCAATTCGAAAGCCTGTTCGCCTAGAATAGGGATCGGTCGTTCCCCACGATGCTTGCCGAGCTGCGCATTGTCAATTTTGCCCTCATAGAACAGCTTCACATTCAGTTCCAGTCGGGATTTACGGTGCTCACCGGCGAAACCGGCGCTGGCAAATCGCTGCTCATCGATGCCATCGCCTTACTCGTGGGCGGGAGAGGCTCGGTTGAGCAGATCCGATCCGGCGAAGAGGAGGCGCAGCTCGAAGCCTCATTTCATCTTCCCGCCACGCATCCGCTGCTCGGGCAACTGCAGGCGATGGACCTACTGGGTCCTCACGACCGGGACCTCGTACTCAAGCGGATTCTCTCCAGATCAGGTCGGCATCGAGTCTATGTGAACGGCGGGCTCAGTTCTCTTCGCGTGCTCGAAGAGCTGGGTGGTACCCTCGTCGATGTACACGGTCAGCATGAGCAGCAATCGTTGTTGGCGCCTGTCAAGCAACTCGAGGCGGTGGATGCCTTCGGATCCGCTCAGTCCATGCGCGATCTGTACGAGGCGGCCTACCGGGAGTGGAAGGATTTGGAAGGGCAGCTCGACGATCTGCGCCGGCTGGGCGCCGATCGCGCTCGGCTCGAAGAGCTGTTACGTTTTCAACTGCAGGAGATCGAGCAGGCGGCGTTATCGGCTGCTGAAGAGGATCGGTTGCAAGCGGAACGACAGCGGTTGGGGCACGCGCATCGACTCCGAGAATTGGCGGAGACTTCTTATGCCGAGTTGCAGGGTGACGAGCGCGGGATTTTGATGCAACTCGCCCGGGTCGGGCGCCTGCTGGGCGAATTGGCACAGACCGATTCGGGGATGAGAGATTGTGAATCTCAAGTCCGCGATGCAGCGATTCAACTCAAGGATCTCTGCGGCCGTCTTCGGGATTATGCTGACGACCTGGAGGCTGATCCGGCGAGACAGGGATTGGTCGAGGATCGGCTGGAGCTGATTCAACGGCTCAAGGGCAAATACGGAGGATCGGTCGAGGCGGTCTTGGCCACAGGCGTGCGCGCCCGACAGGACCTGCAGGCGATGGAAGATCATGAGAGCCGGATCGCCGATCTCACCAAGCGGCTCGAAGCGGCGGAACGTTCGGTGTTGGACAGGGCCGACCAGTTAACAAAAAAGCGCCGGGAGGCTGCGAAGCGGCTGACGGCTCTTGTCACGAAGGAATTGGCTGCACTCAAAATGGAACACACCGCGTTCGATATTGCCGTCTCGACAGAAGAAACGGTGGCTCGGTTCGGACCGACGGGGCGTGACCATGTCGAATTCCTGCTGTCCAGCAACGTCGGAGAGCCGCCTCGCCCCCTCAACCGCATTGCGTCAGGCGGAGAACTTTCGCGCATCATGCTCGCGCTGAAGACCGTCTTGGCAGAGAGAGATCATGTGCCGGTGCTTGTGTTCGACGAGGTGGACACGGGTGTCGGTGGCGCAGTGGCCGCAGCCATGGGAACTAGGCTGCGGAAGCTGGGGGCCTACCACCAGGTCTTCTGTATCACCCATCTGCCTCAGGTGGCTTCCCAAGCCGAACACCATCTGTTGGTGGCCAAGGGCCAGGATGGCAAGAGGACCACCACGTCGGTGAAACCCCTGGCCGGTCTTGGCCGCGAGGAGGAGATCGCGCGCATGATCGGTGGGGAAACGGTCACCAACAAGGTGCGGGCTACCGCGGCGGAGTTGATTGCGGGCGCGAAGACAAAACGCTGAATGGCTCAGGCGTCTGAGCGGCTGGAGGGATTGGTCGCAATGGCCATCGCGGGCAACGATGCCTTGCATTCCTGCACGACCTGGGTGAACAAGACGGTGAGCGCGGGGTCGAAATAGGTCCCTGCCCGTTCGGTAAGAAACCTGCTGGCATCGTCGATCGAGAGCGCGGTGCGGTCCGGGAGCTCGGCGGTGAGGTGGTCGAACGCTTGAGCCAGGCAGACGATTCTCGCCAGGATGGGAATGCCGTCCCCTCTCAGCCCGTGCGGATACCCTGAGCCGTCCCACCGTTCGTGGTGATAGGCAATGATCTGCCCGGCGGCCGCGGGCAGGCCGAGGGGACCCACCATCTTCGCACCGATTTCCGGGTGCGCACGCTGCTCGTTCTCACG
>DASTFK010000022.1:0-3973 GCA_035719945.1 Nitrospira sp. | reverse complement strand
CCCACTTACAGAGGGCTCAACCGGTCCTGTTTGCGCACCATCTCCTCGCCTACGTTGACATGCTCGAGCGCGACAAGGGTCGCATCCAGGACGCGCAGAAACGGTTGAACGTGATGCCGCTGGGATCCGGGGCCCTGGCCGGGACCAATTATCCCGTTGATCGTCGGTATACGGCAGGCCTCCTAGGGTTTCCCCAAGTGACGACCAACAGCCTGGATGCCGTCTCTGACCGTGACTTCATGATCGAGATTGCGGCAGCGCTGTCGATTACGATGATGCATTTGTCGCGGCTGAGCGAAGAGCTGATCGTGTGGTCTTCACAGGAATTCCAGTTCGTCGACCTCCCGGAGGGGTTTTGCACCGGCAGCAGCATGATGCCGCAAAAAAAGAATCCCGACGTGCCTGAGCTGATCCGGGGGCGAACAGGCCGGGTGTACGGCCAATTGATTAATCTTTTGACTATGATGAAGGCCCTCCCCTTGAGCTATAATCGGGACTTGCAAGAGGACAAGCCGGCCTTGTTCGATGCATTGGACACGGTCACGACATCACTTCAAGTCTTGACGGAACTGATGCGTCGGCTCAAAGTAAACCGGGAGAGCCTGAAGCAGGCCGTTCAAGGCGGCGGGCTGCTGGCGACCGAGTTGGCCGATTATCTCGTCAGTAGGGGCATGCCCTTTCGAGAAGCCCATGGCGTCACCGGTCGGGTGGTGCGTTCCGCGCAGGAGCGTGGATGCGAGCTCACGTCCTTTACGCTCGAGGAACTTCGTCAGTTCTCCGACCGCTTCGACAAAGGCGTCTTCGCACGATTGACCGTGCAGGCGGCGATCGACCGCAAATCCCAGATCGGCGGGACGGCCAGAGGACAGGTCGAACAGCGGATCAAACAACTCGAGCGGATGTTATCGTGAAGGTCATGTATATCGCGCTTGCGACCTGGATGGTTACGGCCTGCGGGACCATCGGATCGCCGATTCCTCCCGAGGATGTTGGAGTGACGCCTACGATCGAGCGGCAAAAGAGATTCGATGCCGAGGCTGCGAAACGTGAAGCCGAAGATTCCCAACCTGTCCCTGAACCGCTGGGTCAGGATGTAGATCTCCCGCCGTTGTTTCCGGTGGGGACCCGGTAACTGCGTGAACAACGAATCGAGTCGTTACACGCCTCTGATAAGACCTATGCTGAAGTGGAGGAGAAACCGATGGCACTGATACAACCGACGCGACATGGACAACCGGTCAAGCCTCAAGTCGGTAGGCGGCTCCTACTCGTCGACCCCTATCCTCGAAACAACCAATATCATCTCACCGCCTCGGAGAGGCGAGCCGTGTGGTTCCCGAAGCTGAGCCTGCCCACGATCGCGGCCTATACCCCCGAGTCCTGGGACGTTGATCTGGTGGATGAAGCGGTGGAAGACATCGACTTTGATACTCCCTGCGACATGGTCGGCCTCTCGATCATGACCTGCTATGCGCCGCGGGCATACGAGATCGCGAAGGAGTTCAGAAGGCGGGGTAAAATCGTGGTCATGGGCGGCGTGCATCCGACCTATTGTCCGGACGAAGCCCTCCAGCATGCCGATGCCATTGTGTGCGGCGAGGCCGAAGACTTATGGCCTCGGTTGGTGGCGGATTATGAAGCCGGCGCCATGCAGCGCGTCTACAAGATGACGGCGTTTCCGTCGTTGGAGCGCTACAGGAGTCCCCGCGTCGAATTGCTCAGCCCCGATTCCTACATGACCCGGCAGTGTAGTTTCACGACCAGAGGGTGCCACTTCGATTGCGAGTTCTGCAGCGTCTCTCCGTTTAACGGCAAGACCACCAGGCGCCGGCCGGTGGATGAGGTGGTGGCAGAATTAACGAACGTGCAGCGGTGGGTTCGAAGCGAACTGGTCGAACGCATCCGCGATGAACCGCTGTGGCGCGCCTTCCTCGCGACAGTGAAGATCCGAGTGGGCATCGAAGACGGCAGCATCGTGGCCTTCGTCGACGACCTGCACAACAGCAACCGGGCCTACTGTCGTGAACTCTGGACAGCGCTCAAGCCACTCAAGCTCAAGTGGGGATGCCAGTCCACGCTGTTTCTGGGTGACGACGAGGAGATGGTCAAGCTGGCTGCCGAAAGCGGCTGTGTCTCGGTGTTCGTCGGGATGGAATCGCTTGATGAAGACTCTCTGGATGAAACCAACAAACCGTTCAATCGCGTCCAGAAGTTTTCGGAAGAGATCAAAATGTTCCATAAATACGGCATCATGGTGAATCCGGGCATCGTCTTCGGATTCGACAGCGACGACGAAGCGGTGTTCGAGCGGGCCGTCGATTTCCTGACGAAAAACCACGTCGAACTCGCGTACTTCAACGTCCTCACGCCGCTGCCAGGAACGGCGCTCTTCGACCGGTACAACAATGCCGGACGAATTTTCGACCGGGATTGGTCCAAGTACGACGGAAAACATGTGGTGTTTCAGCCGAGCCGGATGACCCCGCAACAGCTTCAAGAAGGATTTCACTGGGCGAACCATCAGTTCTATTCCCTGCCTAACATCTGGTACCGCCTGGCCGGCACGAAGCAGCGGTTGGTCGCCCGGTGGGAGATGAACCGTGAATTCCGCAAACTGGTCAAGCGGAGCTGTCCGAAGGGGACATTGTCTCCGCTTGCCTCCGTGCTCAAGAATCTGCAGGCGAAGCTCCCTGTGCTCGATCCGGATCAGCTCATTCCCAGCGCGCTGCATGCGCTCAAGCAGCGGTTTGATCCGAAAGCGCCCTCTGCGCAGCAATTGACGTTGAATATCAAAGTGAAGCGGCACGACAAATTTGCCGCGTTGTTCATGGACCTCGAGGGAGCATTGGACCACCTCAATGTCCATGAACTTATCAATCGAATCAGAGAAGCGGCCGAAAAGGCGAAGATGGACGTGATCGTCAATTTTGAGCATCTCAAGCTCGCGGCTCCCGAGGCGCTGAAAGCGCTCATCGATTCAGACGCCATGAAGGCCGCCGTCCCGAACGTGAAGGTGCGATATCGCAAGTTCAAGGATGCCTTCGAGACATCGATGCAAGGCCTGTCGCTGGCGGGCTTGGAAATGCTGACCGAGGATTTTCAGGATGCATAATTTCGAATACCGTCAGGGCGAGTTGTACTGCGAGCAGGTGCCGGTGAGCCAGATCGCCAAGCAGGTCGGGACGCCCTGTTACATTTACAGCCATGCGACACTCGTCCGGCATATTCGGGCCTATGACAGCGCATTCAAGAACATTCCACACCTCATCGCCTTTGCCATGAAGGCCAACTCCAATCTGGCGATCTTACGCCTGATGGCCAAGGAAGGTAGCGGTGTGGATATTGTGTCCGGCGGCGAGTTATTCCGCGCCTTGAAGGCCGGCGTGTCCCCGTCAAAGATTGTGTTTGCGGGGGTCGGAAAGAATGTGGAGGAGATCCGTGATGCCTTGAAGGCCGAGATTCTGATGTTCAACATCGAATCGTCGGCGGAGATGCATGCCATCAATGACGTGGCGGCCTCGGTCGGCAAGATTGCGCCTGTGGCCCTGCGGATCAATCCCGACATCGATCCCAAAACGCATCCCTACATTTCAACCGGCCTCAAGAAGAGCAAGTTCGGCATCGCCGCCGACCGTGCCTTGGAAGAATTTCGAGTGGCCTCGACGCTCCGGCACATTCACGTCGTGGGGGTCCACGCGCATATCGGCTCGCAGTTGACCGAAGTGACGCCCTTCGTCGAGTCCTTGAAAAAAGTCCTTGCGCTCGTTGACCAGCTCAAAGGGCAGGGGACCAACATCCGGTATCTCAACATCGGCGGCGGGCTGGGCATTACCTATTCCGACGAAAAACCGCCATTGCCGCACGAATTGGCCGAGGCTCTCTCGCCGCTCGTCAAGGGATTGGACCTCACGCTGGTCATGGAACCGGGCCGCGTGATCGTCGGCAATGCGGGCATCCTAGTGACCAAGGCCCT
>DASTFK010000021.1:0-14250 GCA_035719945.1 Nitrospira sp. | reverse complement strand
TTTCCCGTCTTAGGAAATCATGATCTGTTTCTGATGGCCGCGGCCAAGGACATCGTGACGCTGCGCCCGAAAGACACCATTCAAGACATCCTTACCGCCGACGATCGCTCGGAGCTAATCGACTGGTTAAGACGACAACCGTTGCACCAGCGCGAGGGCGAATTCTTCATGGTGCATGCCGGCCTGCTCCCGCAATGGACCATCGACGAAGCGGCGAAACTCGCAGGAGAAGTGGAGAGGGTGTTGGCCGGACCTGACTACACGGCGTTCTTGCGCGAACTCTTTCATGGCCCGACGCCTCAGTGGGATCCGGGGCTCAAAGGCATCGAACGTCTGGTCAGCATCGCGCGGGTCTTCACCCGCCTCAGAACCACAACGCCCGATGGTGAAATGTCGACATATTCCGGTTCGCCGGATGAGGCGCCAGCCGGATTCCTTCCCTGGTTCGGTATCCCCCATCGGCGCAGCAAGGATGCGACGATCATCACCGGTCATTGGGCGGCCCTAGGGCTTCACATGGAGCCGAACGTGTTGGCCATCGACAGCGGCTGCGTCTGGGGACGGCAACTCACCGCCGTTCGTCTGGAAGATCGCACCGTGTACCAGGTAGAGTATGCCGACCGTCGAGATTGAACTTAAGCCTCCCGACCCTTCTTGGCCTCGCTACTCTCATCGCCCGTTTCCCTGCTATCGATTCCTGCCTGGTTACTCGCCTCATCCTCGTCACAACCCCCGAGGCCATTCCTATGGTCAGGCCAGCCCCATGCCCGTCTTGCTCCGTCCCCAGGAATGGCGACAAATGGGCGACTACCTCTACGCCATCGATTTGTACAACTATGCGTACTGGTGGGAATGCCACGAAGTGCTCGAGGGACTCTGGCGGGCCGGACAAACGACGAAGCAAGGAAATTTTTTCCGCGCTCTCATCCAATTGGCCGCCGCCAACCTGAAACGATCCTTGGGCTACGGGCAGGCAGCGGACAACCTGATGTTCAGAGCGATCACGCGTTTTGAACAGGTCCCGGATTTCTACATGGGCATCGATGTGGCGAGTCTCCTGAGCCACCTGAGAGAGCACAAGGGCGAAGTCGCTCCCCTGATTCGTTTGAATTGCTGAGGATTGCCGCGAGAGAGCCAGGTGATCCGACTAGTGGTAGGACTCTGATTCGGAAGGAAACTTCCCCTGTTCCACCTCCTCTTTGTATCGGCGGAGTGCCTGCAGCGCATCGGCCCTCAAATGTGCATAGGGCTTGACGAACTTCGGCACGAACTCGTCGAACAGTCCGAGCAGATCATAGAGGACTAACACTTGCCCATCACAATGGGGGCCGGCGCCGATTCCAATGGTCGGAATGGTCAGCTGCTCCGTGATGGTCTTGGCGAGCGACGCAGGCATCGCCTCAAGCACGATGGCCACCGCACCGGCTTCCTCGAGCGCCTTGGCATCGGACACGAGTGTTTGTGCCCGTTCGGCGCTCTTCCCCTGCACCTTGTACCCGCCAAATTGATTCACGGACTGCGGCGTCATTCCGAGATGGCCGAACACCGGAATGCCAACCTCCGTCATGGCCTGGATGCGGTCGGCCATCGCCCTGCCGCCCTCGAGTTTGACCGTATGAGCCCCCGCCTGAAGAAAGCGACCGGCATTCCGCAGGGCGTCTTCTTTGCTGGCCTGGTAGGACATGAAGGGCATATCGCCGATGACCAGCGACTTTTGCACAGCACCAGCCACGAGCTTCGTGTGATAGAGCATGTCCTCCATTGTGACGGACAAGGTGTTGGACTTACCTTGCACGACTACGCCCAGTGAATCGCCGACCAGCATCGCTTCAATGCCGGCCTGCTCCAGCAGACGGGCAAACAACGCGTCATACGCGGTCACGACGATGAGTTTCTTCTTGTCCCGTTTGCAGCGCTGGAGGTCAGGGACGGTCATCATCCGAGTTGCGCCTTTGTGATGATTTCACCCAGCCGGTGCGTCCCCTTGATCGCCATGATATGGACGCCGTCGCAGTGAGAACGCACGGCCTTGATGCTGCGGACCGCAATGTCCACGCCGACCTCTTCGGACTTGTCGCCAGCGGCACGCAGTTCGTCGATCATTGCCTGTGGAACGGACATGCCGGGGATATTGACGTTCATGAACTCCGCCATTTTTGCGTTGCGCAGCAGCAGAATGCCAGCCAGTACCTTGACCTTGAACGGGCGCACTTGTTTCATGAACGCCGCAAACTGCTCGGGATTATAAACGGCTTGGGTTTGAAAAAATTGGGCGCCGGCTTTGACCTTCACTTCAAACTTGGCCAACACGGGGCCTACCAGATCGGCCTCCGGCGTCACAGCCGCGCCGATGGTAAAATCCGTGGTTCCGTCAAGCTTGTTGCCAGCATAGTCACGGCCCTTATTCAAGCCCTGCACGAGACCCATCATCTGGACGGAGTCGAGGTCATAGACCGGCTTGGCATCCTTGTGGTCGCCGACCGTCGGATAGTCGCCCGTCAGGCAGAGGACGTTACGAATCCCAAGCATGTGGGCGCCCATCAAATCGGACTGCATGGCGATCCGGTTTCGATCGCGGCAGGTCAACTGCATGACTGGATCATGCCCCAACTCGTACAGCAACCGGCAGACCGGCAATGAGCCCGCACGCACGACTGCCGCGGTATTGTCCGTCACGTTCACGCCATGCACCCGGCCCAGCAGCTGCTTGGCGTTGTCCAGGAGACCGTTGATGTTGGTGCCCTTCGGGGGATTGTACTCGACGGTGACCGCGAACTCTCCCTGCTCCAAAACGTCTTTAAGCCTTCTCGGTTCCCGACCCATTTCGCTCCCTACTCCGCGTTCGCCCCGGCTACGCCATCCCTGCCATTCTTCTAGCAGACTCCACCGTATTGTCTAGCAACATTGCAATCGTCATGGGACCGACCCCGCCCGGCACCGGACTGATCCATCCAGCCTTCTGGCTTACCGGTTCAAAATCGACGTCACCACACAGTTTGCCGTCTGGAAGTTTATTGGTGCCGACGTCGATCACCACGGCGCCTTCGCGGACCATGTCGGCCGTGACAAACTTGGCCTTGCCGATCGCCACCAGCAAGAGATCCGCCTCGCGACAGACGGCCGGAAGGTCCTTCGTCTTTGAATGGCAAATCGTGACGGTCGCATGGCGTTGCAGCAGCATGAGCGCCAACGGCTTCCCCACAATGTTGCTGCGCCCGACCACCACTGCGCGCTTGCCTTCAATCGGCACTCCCGTCGATTCGATCATCTTGATCACGCCCTTCGGCGTACAAGCTTCGAACACAGGATGGCCCTCGACGAGCCGGCCGAAATTGTATGGATGAAAGCCGTCCGCATCTTTCTCCGGACTAACGGCTTCCAGGATCACCCGGCTGTCGATATGCTTGGGCAACGGTAACTGGACGAGAATGCCGTGGATCTTTGGGTCAGCGTTTTTCTTTTCAATGAGCGCCAGGAGTTCAGCCTGAGTGGTCTGGGCACTCAACTTGTGGTCGTCGACGTGAATGCCGGCAAGCTCGCAAGCTTTCTGTTTGTTCTTCACGTAGACGTGTGAGGCTGGATCATCTCCCACCAAGATGGTGGCCAACCCCGGTTTGGTGCCCGTTTTCGCCAACACCGCCGCCGAGGTCGCGGCCAAACCTTCCCGTACCGCCTGTGCCAATGCCTTCCCGTCAATTAGTCGAGCTGCCACAACGTCCTCCCATTGGAATATCACCCTGGAAGAAGTGCCGAGGATCGGACGCATCAGGGCGGCGTGCGATCCAGTCGTGTTTTTGTTCGAAGGAGGGCACCTTAGCAGGCCAATTTTATGCAAGTCAACGTCGTGACCGACACCGCATGGACGCGAGGTCATTTGCAATTCCTTGACAGTTTCTCCACCTGACGGCTACGATGATTGGATGTGCATCGCAAGCCCGGCATACCATCTCCATCTCCCCCCCGTCTCTCTATGATCCGTCGCTTTTTCTATCTCTGTCTCGGCACTGCAGCGCTGTGCCTGGCCATGCTGCCGTACGAGGTGAGGGCGCAGATCACGGTGACCAATCTACAAACTCCCTACAGCTTCGTCAGCAGCAGCTCGGGGAAGGAATATTTTATTTCGAGCGTCAATGGCGACCCGGAAGCTGCCGACAATAACGGCTTCATCACCAAACTCGATGGAAACGGAAAGATCATCAATTTTAAGTTCATCCAAGGCGGCACGGACGGTATTACGCTCAACGCCCCAAAGGGAATGGCGCTGGTCGAGCAGACCCTGTACGTTGCCGACCTGGACCAACTGCGGGCGTTTGATATGGTCAGCGGGAAGCCCATTGCCTCCATTTCGATGGCTACCTCGCCCGGCCAGGTTCCGGCAGGCCTGACCGACGTCGCCTACGACGGAACAGGACGGCTGTATTGCTCCGATCAGCATGCGAATCGAATCTATCGGGTCGAACTGCCCTCGAGGAAAGTGACGCTCCTCGTGGCCGATCCGGCGTTAGCGGGTCCGACCGGCTTGGCCGTTCACCCGAAATCCGGCGAGCTCATCGCGGTGAGTTGGGACAAAGGGAAAATCTTTGCCATCACACCGGACGGCGCGGTTTCTGAAATCTTTTCCAACGGATTTTTTTCAAGCCGGTTTGCCAACCTGCGCGGGGTCGACTTCGATCGGTGGGGCAACATGTACGTGTCGGATTTCACCACGGGCAAAGTCTGGCGGATGACCTGGGACAAACGCTTTCAAGTCATCGCCGAATATCTGCCTTCGCCGGGCGATCTCGGCATCGACCGGACCAATAATCTGATCCTGGTCCCCTATGAGTTCGCGCATGCCGCGGAAATGAACGGGCTCGAGGCGCCCAGCGAGGGCAAATCGAAACAGGAAAAGCGCACCCTGGCCGATTACGGTTTCATCCCTCCGCCGCCGAAGCCGGCGGAAGACGGGGGCAAAAAATGAGCGAGTGCGCCTATTGCAAACAACGCAAGGGCAAGCGGCCCTGTCCGGCCTTGGGCGTCATCTGTAGTGTCTGTTGCGGCGAACACCGGATCGTCCGGGTCGCGTGCCCGCCGGACTGCACCTATCTCGGCACCGGAAGCGAGTACCAGCAAAAGCGCTTGAGCGAACAGTTCATGCCGCTTCGGCGGGAATTCTACCGGGAGATCGGCGAAGCCGGCGGTGAGAAGGCGGTGGCACTCTATAATCTGATCGAGGTCGTGACGTTCAGCTACTTCCATGGGCGGCGAGACGGTCAAGACGCGGAGGTGGTCACGGCGATTCAGGCGTTGCGACGGACGTTGAGCCCGTTGCATGTGCCCGCGGCCCCCATGCCGGTCTTCGCGGAACATCTCAAAAAAGAATACGAAACCTTTAAAAAACAGAACCCGCAGCAGATCGCCGACGCGTCAACAGCGCCCGATGTCCTCGATCGGGCCCTGAAATTCGTGTCGGACTTCTCCGGACAGGATTTTCAGTCGCAACGGTATTTGAGCGGCCTCATCGGGTATGTGAAGGCCTACCACCCGGACATCGCGGACCATCTCACAAAGCAGCAACAGGCAGGCCACATTGTCCTGCCCGGCCAATCGTTCATGCCCCGCTCCGCGCCCGAGCCACACACCCACGGGCCCGGATGCGAACACCATTACCATTAACCGGAACAGCAGCGGAATCGAACCGATGGCAGCTGAGAAAGAAAAGAAGGTTCGAAAGTCGAGGCGGGTCGACCTCAAATGCGAATTGGGATTCTCCTCCGACGAGATCGAAGGGGAAGCGCATGTCACGAACATTTCGACGGGCGGATGCCGTGCAGAATCGGAGGTCAACGTCGCAGTGGGACTGCAGTTTGTGGTGCTGCTTCACCTGCCAGCGCAAAACCCGCTCAAGATTGAGCGCGCCTCCGTCCGATGGGTGAAGGACAATGCGTTTGGATTGAGCTTCATGCTCTTCCTACCTTCCGAACGGGCAAAACTTCAGAAATATCTCGAGACTCTCACCTAACTTCGGCGACCGTTTTCACTCCAAGATCGTGACGGTCATTTCGATCCGATCGTTTGGCAGATCCTGCTCATTTCTCGGAAGACCGACGATCTTGTCGGCAATGCCCAAGCCCTTGGTCACTTCGCCGAACACCGTATATTTGCGATCGAGAAAGAACGAATCTTCCACGACGATGAAAAACTGCGAGCCGGCCGTATCCGGCTCGCTTGCCCGGGCCATCGACACGATGCCGCGCTTGTGGGGCGTGTCGGAAAATTCCGCCTTCAAGAGAATCGGATTGCCTTTTTCATCTTTCGGGCCGCCCTGTCCGAACGTCTCTTTCCTGAGCGAGTTTTTTGTGTTCGGATCGCCTCCCTGGATCATGAAGCCCGGGACGACTCGATGAAAAGTCGTCCCGTTGTAAAACCCTGCCTTGGCCAGCTTGACAAAGTTCTCCACGTGCTTCGGAGCAAGGTCAGGGAAGAATTTCATCTCCATTTCACCGAATCGGGTCTTGATGATGGCCTTCGGCCCCGGGGGGGGAGGCGGAGGAACCACCACCTTCGTATCCACTTTTTCCAAACATCCCGCGAGCACGCTCACCGCCATCAGCGCGCACACCAGGGCGGCGCTCCTTCTCGCAAGTGAGGTGGTTTCAGTGGCAAACCGTCCGAGCATGTCTATTCGACGGCCACCGTAATTTCCACACGCTCGTTGGGAAGATCATTACGAGGATTTCTCGGTAGGTTGACGATTTTATCCGCCACGTCCATCCCCTTCACCACCTCTCCAAACACGGTGTACTGGCCATCGAGGAAGTTGGAATCCTTGACGACGATGAAGAACTGAGAGCCGGCGCTGTTTGGATCGTTGGTCCGAGCCATGGAGACGATCCCCCGGCGATGCGGCGTGTCGTTGAATTCCGCTTTGAGTTTTTCGCTGGGCCCGCCCAACCCGTACGTCTCCGGCTTCTTCGGATCCTTCGTATTGGGATCGCCCCCTTGAATCATGAAGCCGGGTATCACTCGATGGAAAATGGTTCCGTTGTAATAGCCTGACTTGGCCAGCTTGACGAAGTTCTGAACATGATTAGGCGCCTTGTCGGGAAAGAACACGATCTCCATATCTCCGAATTTCGTCTTGATCACGGCTTTAGGCGCCTTTCCGGCCGCGCCGTCTGCGGCATACAGCACCGCTGCACCGGGAACCCCTAGCGTGCTCATCAGCAGGCACAGGCCGAATACGAATACGAGCTTCCGTCTAGCCATCTCAGCGTCCTCCCTTGTGAATCTTTTGTGCGTGATATTTTACCACGGCTCAACGGCCCTCACGGACGGCCTTCCTGCAAGGCTTGCTTTGCCGCCGATTGTTCTGCTTCTTTCTTGCTGCGTCCCGTTCCTCTGCCGACCACTTCTCCGTTGACGCGCACTTCGACCTCAAACATCTTGTCATGGTCCGGTCCCGACTCTCGAACTACCGCATAGGACGGAAGGCTGTCGAACTGTCGCTGACACCACTCCTGGACCTGTGTTTTGTAATCGTCCTCACCGGGACGATGTTGCTGACTGGCGACCTGCGAGAACTCCTGCTCGAACATCCTGGCCACGACACGGCGTGAAGACTCGAGGCCACCGTCGACGTGCACTGCAGCAATCACGGCTTCGACCGCATCGGCAAGCAGCGAATCTTTTTCGCGGCCTTTCGAAAGTTCCTCGCCCCGTCCGACCCGAAGGCACGATCCCAGCTTGAGACGCCTGGCAACCCCAGCCAGCATCGACTCGCTGACGAGTCGGGCCTTATGCTTGGAGAGGGCCCCTTCCGGCGAGTGCGGCAGCAGCGTCGCCAGCTGTTCGCTCACCACCAGGGAGAGTACGGCGTCACCGAGAAACTCCAGTCGTTCGTTGTCGGACGCTGCGGCCGGTCGTTGCTCATTCACGTAGGATTTGTGCGTCAACGCCTCTTCCAGCAAACGGGAATTGCGGAACTGGTAGTCGAGCGCGGATTGAAGGGCATCGAGCGGCGGCGCCGGTGTCATCGAGCACGCACCTTGGAGGTGAAGCGTCAGACGTCGGGCTTTTTGAAGAGCAGACAGGCATTGACCCCGCCGAACCCGAACGAATTCGACAGCACGACGTTGACCGCCGCCGGCCTGGCCTTGTGCGGAACATAGTCGAGGTCGCATTCGGGATCGGGATGGTCCAAATTGATCGTCGGCGGCAGGATGCCGTGATGAATCGCCAGGATGCTGAACACGGCTTCGATACCGCCGGCAGCGCCGAGCAAGTGGCCCGTCATCGATTTCGTGGAACTGACCGGAATCCGCGCGGCTCGATCGCCGAAGACCTGTTTGATCGCCTTCGTCTCGATGACATCCGCCATGGTGGAGGTGCCGTGCGCATTGATGTAGCTGACCTGATCTTTGGTAATACCAGCATCGGCGATTACCAACTCCATGCAGCGCACCGCGCCTTCGCCTTCTTCAGAAGGGGCGGTGATGTGATAGGCGTCACTGTTCATGCCGTACCCAATCAACTCGGCATACACACGAACTCCGCGCCGCCGGGCGTGCTCCAACTCTTCCAGCACGATGACACCCGCACCCTCGCCGAGCACGAACCCGTCTCGGTCCTTATCGAACGGGCGGCTGGCTTTGGTCGGTTCGTCGTTCCGGAACGAGAGCGCTTTCGAGGCGGCAAAGCCGGCTACGCCGAGGGTCGTGATCGCCGCTTCGGCACCGCCGGCCACCATCACGTCGGCATCGCCCCGCTGAATGAGCCTGAACGCATCGCCAATGCAATGATTGCCGGTCGCGCAGGCCGTCACCGCACAAGAATTGGGGCCCTTGGCGCCCAACCGGATCGCGACCTGTCCAGACGCCAGATTGATGATGGTCATAGGAATGAAGAAGGGTGAGACGCGGCCAGGACCTTTGTCTTTGAGGACGGTATGGTAGTGCTCGATGGATCCGAGCCCGCCGATCCCCGAGCCGATATAAACGCCGACCTTGGTCGCCTCTTCCGGTGATACTTTTAAACCTGCGTCATCCACGGCCAGTTGAGCGGCGCCCACGGCGTAGTGGATGAAGGCATCCATCTTCTTAATGTCTTTCTTCTCGATGAACTGGGCAGGATCGAAATCTTTGACCTCACCGGCAATTTGGGCATCATACCCGGCAGGATCGAACTTAGTGATCCGACCGATCCCCGATTGACCGGCACAGATCGCCTTCCATGTCTTTTCGACCCCTGTCCCGAGTGGAGTCACGAGACCCAGACCAGTGACGACAATGCGTCTCTTTGCACGATCACTCATCGATGCGTCCAGAAGCTAGGCTTTTTCTTTGATGTAATCGAGAGCTTTGCCCACCGTGAGAATCTTTTCAGCGTCCTCGTCTGGAATCTCGATGCCGAATTCTTCTTCGAGCGCCATGACAAGCTCAACAGTATCCAGCGAGTCCGCCCCGAGGTCTTCGACGAAACTCGCCTCGGACGTCACTTCATCTTCCTCAACTCCGAGCTGCTCCGCGATGATTTTCTTCACCCGTTCGTCTACTGTAGCCATAAACGTGCTGTCCTCCTTCCAAATCGTGTCGGTTCCTCGGCGGTCTTCTCCTCCCGCCGCTAGTCCTTAAGTCAGGACATGAGCATCCCACCATTGACGTGCAGCACATGACCCGTAATATACGCTGCGTCTTCAGAGACAAGAAAGCGAACGGCATTCGCGATATCGGCTGGAGTCCCCAGCCTCGCAAGAGGGATTTGTTTTTGAAGCGCTTCCTTGACGTCGGCCGACAACCCTTGCGTCATCGCCGTGTCGATGAATCCGGGCGCTACAGCATTCACGGTCACATTCCTGCTGGCGTATTCCCGCGCAACCGTCTTCGTAAATCCGATGACGGCCGCCTTCGAGGCGGCATAGTTGGCCTGACCGACATTCCCCATCGCCCCGACAATGGAGGCAATGTTGACTATCCGACCATAGCGCTGTTTGGTCATGGGCTGCAAGACCGCCTTCGTGCAGTGAAATGTGCCGTTCAAGTTGACCTGAAGCACCAGGTTCCAGTCCTCTTCCTTCATTCTCAGTAGCAAGCCGTCCCGCGTTATCCCCGCATTGTTGACCAAAATATCGATCTTCCCCCAATCTTTAAGGATCTGCTCCGCCATCGCCTTGGTGTCGTTGGCGTCGGCGACGTTCACTTTCAGGTTGAGGGCTTTCCTTCCCGCTTTTTCAACGGCCGCCACCGTTTCCTTGGATCGCGCCGGATCGAGATCGGCGACCACGATGTCCGCGCCAGCCTCGGCCAATGTTTCCGCGATGGCACGGCCGATGCCCTGTGCCGCGCCTGTGACTATTGCCACTCGTCCCTGCAATGACATGCCCGCTCCTTCGTTCTTACAAACCCAATGCGGCCCGTGTGGCCTCCAACGATTTCGGATCGTTCACATTCAGAGTCGTCGCGTCCGGTGCGATTCGTCGGATCAATCCGGTTAGAACGGTCCCTGGACCAATCTCGACGAACGTCGTTACCCCCGTGGCTGCCATCGCCTTGACCGAATCTTCCCACAGCACGGAAGACGGCAGTTGCCGCACGAGCGAGGCCTGAATATCAGCGGCCTTCATGATCGACTTGGCTTCTGCATTGTTGATCAATGGCACGCGAAGGTCCGTCCAGGTGATCGACGCGAGATCACCCGCCAGACGGTCGGCGGCTTTCTGCATCAGCGGCGTATGCACCGGAACACTCACCGGCAACGGCACGGCCTTCTTACATCCCTTAGTCTTGGCAATTTCGATGGCCCGTTCCACAGCCGCTTTTTCGCCGGCAATGACGACCTGACCAGGCGAATTGAAATTAGCGGCTTGAACCACCCCCGCCGACGCCGCTTCGCGGCAGGCTTCTTTCACGGCCTCGGCATCCAGCCCCAGCAAGGCTGCCACCGCTCCTGTCCCCGCAGGCACCGCCTCCGACATGTATCGCCCGCGCTTCTGCACGATGGCCACGGCATCCCGGAATGTGAGGCCCCCGGCTGCGACCAGCGCCGTATACTCCCCCAGACTATGCCCTGCAACCGCCACCGGCGTAATCGTCGCAGGGTGCAACGCCCGCAGCGCGGCGACACTCGAGACCAACAACGCCGGTTGCGTATGTTCCGTCAGATTGAGTGTTTCTGCAGGCCCGTTGAAACAGAGCGCGGCGATGTCGTAGCCCAGGACTGCCGACGCCTCCTCGTAGGTCTGCGTGAGGTGAGGGAAGGCATCGCAGAGCGCTTTACCCATCCCTACGGACTGCGATCCCTGCCCGGGAAATACGAAGCCGATACCTGAATTCATAAGGGGCTAGATATCTTCGAAATGCCTTGGAAAGTCAACGAGAAAAGTTCCCGAAGCCGGCCAAAATCCGCAAGCGGCTTCGCACGTCTCGCTACCATCTGATCAACGCCGAGGCCCAAGTGAGCCCGGCGCCGAACGCGCCAAGCATGACAAGAGAACCATCCGTGATCCGCCCCTGCCGTACCGCCTCATCAAGCGCAATAGGTATCGAGGCTGCCGACGTGTTGCCGTACCGGTCCAAGTTCAACATGACCTTTTCCAGCGGCAAGCCGAGGCGATCCACTACCGCCTTGAGGATCCGCACATTGGCCTGATGGGGCACATACAGGTCGAGATCGGCGACGGTGACATTGTTGGCTGCAAGGGTCTCGCGCGCGATCTCTTCCAGCGTGCGCACCGCCACCTTAAACGTCTCGTTGCCCTTCATTTTGATGCAGTTCAGTTTTTCCGCGACGACTTTTTCGCACGGCGGCAGCCGCGAGCCACCGCCTGGGACGGCAATCAACTCCCAGAGTGCACCGTCGGACCGCAAGTGGGTCGAGAGAATGCCATCTGGCCCCTCGCTGGCACTGACCACCGCGGCGCCGGCCCCATCGCCGAAGAGCACACAAGTGTTCCGATCAGTCCAATCCGTAATCGCCGACATCACCTCGGATCCGACGACCAAGACGTGCCGCATGCCTGTTCTGACGTATGCGTCCGCCATCGAAAGCGCATACACAAACCCACAGCAAGCCGCAGCAAGATCGCAGGCCGCAGCCTTGGTGGCGCCCAATTGGTGTTGGATGAGGCAGGCAGTGGCCGGCAGCGGATAATCACCCGTGCAGGTGGCGAGCAAAATCATGTCGAGATCCGCCGCGCTGATCCTTGCGGCGTCAAGCGCACGGCGGGCAGCTTTCACTGCGAGATCGGAACAGGCCTCTCCGGGACCCACTACATAGCGCGCACGGATACCCGTGCGCTCGGTGATCCATTGATCCGACGTCGCCACCATGTTTTCCAAGTCGGCATTGCTGAGAATTTTTGCCGGCACAGAGGAGCCGGTTCCTGTGATACGGCTCCTCATACGGAAGGTTCCTCGGCAGGGCGGCTCTGAGAAAGGCTCTGCTCGATATCGCGCTGAATGAGGGCATCCACATGGCTCTCAGCCAGTCCCTTCGCTCTGCGAATGGCATTCTTGATCGCCTTCGCGGACGAGCGTCCGTGACAGATCATCGTGATCCCGTTGACTCCGAGCAATGGCGCACCGCCGAACTCGGCATAATCGATCCGGCGCTTCAGCTTCACCAACGGAGCGGCGATCAAGGGATAAGCCAGGCGCCCCAAAAACGATCCCGCGATTTCCTTGAACAACAGCTTTTTGATGGTATCGGCCACGCCTTCCGAAATCTTCAGTGCCACGTTTCCGATGAAGCCGTCGCACACGACGACATCCGCGTTGCCGCTGTAGACATCACGACCTTCGACGTTGCCGATAAAATTCAGGGGACTGCTCCGCAGCAGTTTGAAGGCTTCTTTGGTCACTTCGTTGCCCTTGCTGTCCTCCTCGCCAATGCTGAGGAGGCCGACGCGCGGATTCGGCTTTTTGAACAGATGTTGACCGTATTCATTCCCCATGATGGCAAATTGCAGAAGATGCTGAGCATTGCAATCCACGTTGGCGCCCACGTCCAGCATGATCGCTTCTCCGGTGAGCGTCGGCAGGCTGGTGGCGATGGCGGGACGCTCCACGCCCTTCGTCAATCCGAGGACGAAGAACGATGCCACCATGCTGGCTCCGGTATTGCCGGGACTGACAACGGCTTGCGCCTCACCGCTTTTGACCAACTCGGTGGCAATCCAGATGGACGAATCGCGTTTTTTGCGTGCGACAGCCGCCGGTGACTCGTGCATCTCCACGACCTGAGGCGCGTGCTTGATCGACAAGCGGCCGTCGGTGCAGCCGAGACGGTGACATTCATCCGAAAGAAGCTTTTCGTCGCCGACGAGGATGACTTGAATATTGAGTTCTTGTGCCGCCTGAAGGGCGCCCTCGATGCAGGGGGCTGGACCATGGTCTCCACCCATGGCGTCGAGAGCAATTTTCATAGCAGTGACATCCTCACAAGAGAGGCTGGAAACCCGCGAATAAGCCTGGCCCTCGCAGTCGTATGAGATGCGGCGAGAGCTTAGCGCAGTAGGGCAATTTTGACAACGGACGGGTACGGCGAAGGCGCGCCTGACGTCCGACCGCTTAGAATGCGCTTCCGTCGAACGCCGGAGTCTGGCCGGGCGGGCCGTTTAGACTTCTTCGACCTGAATGACGGCCTTGCCCTTATAGGTCCCGCAATTCAGACAGGTGTAATGGGGAAGCTTGAGTTCGTGGCACTGCGGACAGACCGACATCCCCGGCGGGGTGACCCGCAGTTTCTGCGTCCGGCGCTTGTCGCGTCTGGCTCGTGAATGTTTATGTTTTGGATTGGGCATGGTTCTTCCTCCAACAGCCGGTCATCAGGGCCGCGTGGCCTCCATCGGCTGACTCATCAATTTTTTGAGGTTCGGATGACTCGAATCGCCGTCGAAGGCGCTTCTGCAGGACACTCACAGGGTCCTTCGTTCAAGTCCTTCCCACATCGCGCGCAAAGCCCGGCGCAATTCTCCCGACAACGCGGCTGCATCGGCGACACGAGAATAATATATTCTCGAAGCATTGGGGCGAGCTCGATGTGGTCGCCTTGATAAAAATACCGCTCATCCCCTTCGTCTTCGGCCTCGACGTCTGCTTCGGTTTTTATTGCTCCCAGCCGTCCCTTGCGAGGCTCGCCCGGTGGTTTCGATTGGCGTGCGCCAACCTTCGACTCTTTACCTTCGCGGGCAAAGGCGGCGTGGACCGAAAACGCCAGCGCATCGTCGTACTCCTTCAAGCATCGAACGCATTGGCGAACCACCGTCCCTTCGAG
>DASTFK010000020.1:0-3419 GCA_035719945.1 Nitrospira sp. | reverse complement strand
GGCAAAATCTTCCAGCTGACCGCGCAGGTAGAGGCGGACGTCCAGCGCGACCTGGTCGTTGCGACTGCGTCCCGTGTGCAGTTTGCCCCCCAGGGGACCGATCAACTCCGTGAGCCGGCGTTCAACCGCCATGTGAATGTCTTCGTCCTGAGGCGTGAATTTAAATCGGCCTCGATCCAGCTCGGCTTTCACCGCCTCGAGGGCCCGCACGATCGTCCGGGTCTCGCTCGATGTCAGGACGTGCGCCTTCTCCAACGTCTTGCAGTGGGCGATGCTGCCCTGGATGTCTTCCGCGTACAACCTGCGATCGACGGTCACCGAAGCGGTGAAGGTCTCGACGAGACGGTGCGTCGGTTCCCGAAATCGACCACTCCAGGCCTTTCCGTCGGCAAGACCGTTGCCTCTCCGTCCCTTGGTCATCAGGACGATGCCTTCTTGCGTTGCGCGCGTATCTTCAACCGCAGTGCGTTCAGACGGATAAAGCCCTCCGCGTCTTTCTGGTTATAGACCTCGTCCTCTTCGAAGGTCGCGATGTCGAGCCGATACAGCGACCGCTTCGATTTGCGACCCGCCAAGGTGCAGCTGCCCTTGTACAGCTTCACCCGCGCCGTACCAGTGACATCCTGCTGCGCCTCGTCGATCGCCTTTTGCACCATCTCGCGCTCGGGGCTGAACCAATAGCCGTTGTAAATCAAATCGGCATAGCGGGGGATCAAGCTGTCGCGGAAATGCAGGACCTCCCTGTCCATCGTCAACGATTCCAACCCCCGGTGAGCCACGTGCAAAATGGTGCCACCCGGCGTCTCGTAGATGCCGCGTGACTTCATGCCAACGTAGCGATTTTCGACTAAATCGACCCGCCCGATGCCATGCGCGCCGCCCAGCTTGTTGAGAGAAGCAAGTAATGCAGCCGGACTCATTTTCTTGCCGTCCACCGCCACCGGATTGCCGGCCTCATAGTCGATCTCCACTTCCTGCGGCTTGTTGGGGGCCTTCTCGGGCGACACGGTCATCTGGAAAATCTCGTCGGGGGGGGATTCCCAGGGGTCTTCCAGGATGCCGCCTTCATAGCTCACATGGAACAAATTCAGATCCATGCTGTACGGTTTTGCCTTGGTTGCCGTCACAGGGATGCCGTGGCGATCGGCATATTCGATCAACTCACGGCGCGACCGCATCGTCCACTCGCGCCACGGGGCAATAATTTTCAGACCAGGCGCAAGCGCCATATAGGTCAGCTCGAAGCGGACCTGATCGTTGCCCTTCCCCGTTGCGCCGTGCGAGACGGCTTCGGCCCCTTCCTTGAGCGCGATTTCGGCCTGGCGGCGAGCGATCAACGGTCGCGCGATCGAGGTGCCCAGCAAATAAGACCCTTCATACATTGCGTTCCCTCGCAGCATCGGGAACACATACTCCTTCACGAACCTTTCACGCAGATCTTCGACATAGACCTTCTTGACGCCGAGCTTTTGGGCCTTGGCCTTAATGGCCTGCAGGTCTTCGCCTTGGCCGAGATCGGCGCAGAACGCGATGACCTCTGCCTCGTAGGTCTCTTGCAGCCATCTCAGAATGACCGAGGTGTCGAGCCCTCCGGAATAGGCCAGCACGATTTTTTTGATCCCGCGATTCATCGTCGCCCTTGTCTCCCTTTCCCCAACAGGTTCGTCAAAATGGCTTTCTGCATGTGCAGCCGGTTTTCCGCTTGATCGATCACGACGGATTGCGGACCGTCTAGGACCTCGGCAGTGATTTCCTCCCCTCGGTGGGCAGGCAAACAATGCATGACGATCGCATCAGGCTTGGCTTTGGCAACGAGCCGGCTGTTGACCTGATAAGGCGCAAGCACTCGCAATCGCCTGGCTTGTTCTCGTTCACGACCCATGCTGATCCAGACATCCGCATACACGACATCCGCTTCCTTAACGGCCACATACGGGTCTTGGTCCAGTTCGATTACGGCGCCGGTTTGGGCGGCTTCGGCTCGCGCGAGATCAACGACATGTTGATCAGGCTGGTAGCCGGACGGACACCCGAGCGAGATCGCCATCCCCATTTTGGCTGCAGCCTCAATGAGCGAATTAGCGACGTTGTTGCCGTCGCCGACATAGGCGATCTTGATCCCTTTGAGCCTCCCCTTTTTCTCCTTGATCGTGAGCAGATCGGACAAGGCCTGGCACGGGTGGCTGAGGTCGGTAAGACCGTTGATCACGGGCATCGTGGCTTCGCGCGCCCATTCCTCGACCGTGCCGTGGTCATAGGTGCGGATGACGATCCCGTCCAGATAGCGGGACAGCACTCGCGCGGTATCGGCCACGCTTTCTCCGCGCGACAGCTGGATGTCGGCCATCGGCAGGACCAGCGCATGGCCGCCCAACTGATGCATCCCCGCTTCAAACGATACTCTCGTCCGCGTTGACGGCTTTTGAAACAGGAGCCCGAGGGTTTTCCCCTTGAGCAGAGCCTGTGCGATGCCACGGCGCTGCTTCTTCTTAAGTGCAGCCGCCAATGTCAGCAGGCGTTCCACCTCGCCCTTGGGAACAGCCGCGACATCCAAGAGATCCTTCGCGAGCCGGGTTGTGCGCTGTGGCAGTGGTGTCATCGGACGCCGGCCTTCAGTGAGCCGCCGCCTGAGCGGCATGCCGATCAAAGATGTGTGACAGAACTTCCAGCAGACGGTCGACTTCCGGTTGCGTGATGATCAGCGGTGGAATAAAACGAAGCACGTGTTCTCCCGCGGCGTTGACGAGGAACCCACGCTTCAGACAATCGCCGACGACGGTTTTCGCATCCATTTCGACTTCCATCCCTTGGAGCAGCCCCAAGCCGCGCACATCCCGCACGAGATGGTGGCGGTCCTTGCACTCGGACAAGCCCTTGCTCAGGTACTCGCCCATCCGCCGCGCCTGGTCCAGCACGCGGCCGTCGAGCAGCACACGGAAGACCGCCAGCGCCGCAGCACAGGCCAGTGGGTTCCCGCCGAATGTGGACGCGTGCGAGCCCGGGCCGAAAGTTTTCGCGACGGGCGCCGTTGCCAAACAGGCGCCGATCGGAACGCCACCGCCCAATCCCTTGGCCAAGGTCATGATGTCCGGCTGTACGTTCATCTGTTCATAGGCAAAGAGTGTCCCGGTTCGGCCCATCCCGGTCTGTACTTCGTCGAAGATCAGGAGAATATCGCGTTGCGTGCACAGTTCACGGACCGCCTTGAGGTACTCGCGGGAGGCGAGGTGCACACCGCCCTCACCCTGAATCGGCTCCAGCATGATGGCGGCAGTCTTGTCGGTCACCGCTTGTTGCAGTTCGGCCAGGTGATTGAAGGTCACGTACGAGAACCCGGGAAGGAGCGGCTCATACCCTTTTTGCACCTTCTCCTGACCGGTGGCGGTCAGTGTCGCCATGGTCCGGCCATGAAACGATTG
>DASTFK010000019.1:0-3110 GCA_035719945.1 Nitrospira sp. | reverse complement strand
GTGCAACCCTTGCAGTGAATTCGCCATGGAAGTCGTGATGGGCGCGGATTTGGGTTTCGCCATCATCGCAACTCAGAGTGAGAGCAGCATAGGTGCAAATCTTTATCTATGGTGGGAGCTGGGGGCTGGCCTTGCAATCTTGCCGCTGAGGACCTGAGTTTACTTAATTTTGGACCTCTCCTCGACATCGACATCGACATCGTTATCGGAACGGCAAAAGCAAATACAGATAACTCATAATTCAGGCTTGACCTCTCGCTTACTCCTTAGCTTGCGCGCAGAGCTGGACATCTGATTCCGACTTCGGTAAGAGGCTTTTAAATTGTTGGGTATCCCTCAATAGTTTTTTTGAGTCGGTGTTTGCCGTATCGTACGGATGGATCGTAGGTATCTCTAGAGACGCTTCGAGACAGTTCACCTTCGACAAACCGAAATGAAAAACCCGAACCGATGTTGAGCGACGAACAGAACCGAACGTTGACGCAGGTCGGTGCCGGCACACCGATGGGAGAGTTGCTGCGGCGCTACTGGATGCCCATCGCCGCGGTGGGTGAGTTATACGACAAATCGATGAAGCCCATGCGCTTGCTGGGGGAGAATCTCGTCCTTTACCGGGACCAGGCCGGCAATTATGGTCTTCTGGACCGGCACTGCCCGCATCGCCATGCCGACCTATCCTATGGATGGGTCGAAGGCTGCGGGCTGCGCTGCAACTACCACGGATGGGTGTGGGATCACACGGGCAAGTGCTTGGAGCAGCCATTCGAGGAGATCGCGAATCCCGAGGCGCGTTTCAAGGACCGCGTGCGTATCAAAGCGTATCCGGTGGAGGCCAAGGCCGGCTTGTTGTGGGCTTACCTCGGACCGCCGCCGGTACCGCTCGTGCCCACGTGGGAGCCTTTCACCTGGCGCAACGGCTTCGTGCAGATCGTCTTCTCGGAAGTCCCCTGTAATTGGTTCCAGTGCCAGGAGAACTCGATCGACCCCGTGCACTTCGAGTGGCTGCACAGTAACTGGACACGTGTCCTGCAGAGTGACAAAGGCCCGAAGCCGCCGACCCATCTGAAGATCGGCTTCGAGGAGTTCGAGTACGGGTTCGTCTACCGCCGCATTCTGGAAGGTCAGTCGGAGTCGGACGAGCTGTGGACCGTCGGGCGCACCTGCTTGTGGCCGAACTGTCTTTTCACCGGCGGCCACTTCGAATGGCGCGTGCCCATCGACGACGAGAACATGCTGAGCGTCGGCTGGTTCTTCGACCGGGTGCCCAACGAGATGGAACCGTTCACACAGGAACGCATTCCCTACTGGTACAGCCCGATCACCGACGCGGGCACGGGGCGTTGGATCACCACGCACGTAATGAACCAAGATTTCGTCGCCTGGGTCGGCCAGGGTGCGCTCTCCGACCGAACGCAGGAGCACCTTGGCGAGAGCGACCGCGGCGTCATCATGATGCGCAAGCGCATGCTAGAGCAGGCCGAGCTTGTGGCCCGCGGCGGTGAGCCCAAGGCGGTGATCCGCGATCCGGCGCAGAACGCCTGTGTGCAGCTGCCGATCATCGGCCGGGAGTACTTCGTCGGCGGCTACTCTCGAACCGACGGCGACAAGCGGCGCGGGCGCACGCCGGGCTCGCCCGAGCGTAAGGACTTTCCCTTCTTGACCGGCCAGCCGGAGGAAATCCGGCAGGCCTTCCGCCGCGCGATGGGTATCGACGCCGAAGTGCCGCGCGACGTTCGCTCGCCCGGCTAAACTACGTCGAGTTCCTCGATCAGACTGCCGCCAGATTCTTGCTCACATCCGGCCACGGATCGGGCATCTTTTCGTAGCGCTGCCAATCCTGCGGGCGCAACCATTGGGTAAACGCCTTATCGTAGGACGGGCGCGCTTTGGCGCGCTCCCACCACGCTGTGATGCCGGGCTTGTGATCCCACAGGCGCGCGAGCCGCAACATCTCCAGACGCATCATGTAGGGAATGGCGGCGATGTCGGCCAGCGAATAGTCCGGGCCGGCGAGCCAGGCGGATTTTTCCGTCGACTCTTCGATCCACTTGAGCAACTTCATGAAGCTCTTGGTCGCTTCCTTCCCTGCCGGCGATCCAATGCCTTCCTCGACGCCGGCGCGCTTGTACTCGGCCTGGCGCTGCAGTGGCATCTTGGCGTACTGCTCGGCGCGTTGTTCAGGAGACAAGCCGTCGAAGCGGCCGCGGTTGGCCGTTGCAAACGTATAGACGATGCACGCCGGATGGATGTATTCGTCCATGAGCTTTTTGAAAAGATGGGCGCGCGTCCGGTCGAGCGGCGCGCGCGGCATCAGCGGCGGATCGGGAAAGAGATCGTCGAGGTAGTGGATGATCACGGTGGACTCGACGATGATCGTGCCGTCGTGTACCAGCGTCGGCACCACGCCGTTGGGATTGATCTTCAAATACTCCGGGGTGAGATGATCGCCGTTCAACTCGAGCAGGTGGCTCTGCCACTCAAGCCCCTTTTCTGCGAGAGTGAGCCGCACCTTCTGCGCGCACACCGAAGTAGTGCCATGATAAAGCTCCAGCATGATTCCTCCCCATTCATCTAACCACGAGGCGTTGCATGAGCTTACGTTACAGCGAAAATGAAAACCATAGAGATCATTCGCGGCTTGTCGGATCCAAATAGGTCATTCGCACCACAACGGGTTACCCGCAGTTCGTGACGCGGCGGGTCTTGGCCACGAGTGTGGGCGGACATCAGGGACCGCTCAACCTGACCCCATGTTTGATCCGCAATGCCTTGGTGCTCGGCACTGAGCTTTCCGTCAGTTGTTAGCTCAGCGTGAGCATCCGCAAGCCCCCGTCTTTCCGGAACGAAGTGTTGCATGAGCTTGCGCTCGTCTACAGATAATGAAAATACCGGAAGCCCTCTCCCGAGGGTTCATTCCTTAGACTTGTCATGCCGGCGCAGGCCGGCATCCAGGGGCGGGAGGGGGATGGATACCGGCCTGCGCCGGTATGACGGAGCAGAGAGTCGTTATCGATGCGCAGATCATCGCTGCACGTGTATTTTCGAACGAAGGCACAGTATAAAAGTTTCTCATTTTCCGATAAGACGAGAGTTCAGATGTTCGAGCGAGC
>DASTFK010000018.1:0-6018 GCA_035719945.1 Nitrospira sp. | reverse complement strand
CCCTAAATATTCCTCGATGAGCGGCGCCCATTGCGCCCGTTCCGCCTTCGACACCTTGGCGTAGCCATACCCGGGCAGATCGGCGAGCACAAACCGCGGCAGCTGCGGATCGTCGGTAACGACCGTAAACAGATTGATCGCACGTGTTTTTCCGGGAGTGCGGCTGACCTTCGCGAGCCCTTTGCGCTGCAACAGCGAATTGATGAGCGAGGATTTGCCCACGTTCGAGCGGCCGACGACAGCAATTTCCCGGAGAGGCCCCGTCGGAAATTGTTCTGGACCGACGCAACTTCTGATAAACTCCGCCTTCAGAATTTTCACGAGACTTGTCATACGGGTCCCGCATGCGGAAGTCAACCAAGCGCCGTCGCAACCGCCTCTTTCTCGTGCTGCTCGCCTGCCTGGCGCTCCCTGCTGCGGTATTGGGGCTGCTGTGGCTGATCACGCTCCCCGATGTGGCGGCGCTCCGCACGACCAACCCGGCCACGACCGCGTTGATAGATGCGCGCCAGCAACAGGCGGAAGCCAGCGGGATGCGCTTAAGCCGGCATTGGATTTGGGTGCCTCTGTCCCGCATGTCGCCTCATCTCCGCCGCGCCGTCGTCGCGGCCGAAGATGCATCGTTTTTCACCCATGAAGGGTTCGATTGGGAAGGGATGAAGGACGCCGCGCTGTACGACCTTGAACAAGGCGCCCTCAAGCGCGGCGGCAGCACGATCACGCAGCAACTCGCGAAAAATCTTTATCTATCTTCCGAGCGATCGATGTTCAGAAAGGCGCAGGAAGCGCTCATCACCCGCTCGCTGGAGCAGCATCTGACGAAGGAGCGCATCCTCGAGCTATATCTCAACGTTGCGGAATGGGGCAAGGGCGTGTACGGAGCCGAGGCAGCGGCACGGCATCACTTCCGAAAGTCCGCCTCCGACTTGACCGAGGAGGAGGCCGCCTGGCTCGCCGCCATCCTTCCTTCGCCCCAGCGCTACGATCCCCTGCGGAAAACCACTTCACTCGTACGACGGTACGAGCGGGTCCTCCATCGCATGAGCCAGAACACGCGTCGTCAGACGCGGATCGACTAGCGTCTCCCGGATGGGCTGCTCGCGTGTCACGGCCTGCGTCACCGTGCTCTCCCTAGCCCTGTTCGGGCAAGCTATCGCCGAGACGCCCGACCCGGACCCTTCCCTCTACACCACGGACGAACTCGTCATCAGCGCGACGCGCACGCCCGAGGCGATCGGGAAAAGCGCGGCAGCCGTCACGTTGCTGACCCGCGAAGAAATCCTGCGATCGCCCTATCCAGGCGGGCATGAACTGGACGATCTCCTCCGCTCAGTGCCTGGTGTCCAACCGGCCCTACTCAGCAGCCGCTACAATCACCCCACGGCGCAATCCGTTACCTTGAACGGGCTGGGCAGCCGGCGAGCACTCGTGCTGCTCGACGGCGTGCCGTTGAACGATGGATTCGGAGGCTGGATCAACTGGGGCTTGATCCCCAATGATCTCGAACGGGTCGAAATCGTGCCAGGCGGCATCTCGAATCTCTACGGCGCGTGGGCCATGGGCGGGGTGATCCATGTGATCACACGCACGCCCGCTGCCGGAACCAGCTTCACCTTGGACAGCCAAGCCGGTTCATTGAGCACCTACCAGCAGGCGCTCAATGCCCGGTACGGGAGCGATCGCTTCCGCTTCTCGCTCGGATACCGATGGTTTCATACGAACGGGGTCATTCCAGTCCCTGAGTATCAGCGGGGTCCTGTGGACCGGACGAACGATTCGCGGCACGAATCCTTCAACGGCAGCCTGGCGTGGATGCCGACGCAGTCCACGACCCTCGACCTCTCCGGAAGTTACTTCCATGAAGACCGGACCCTCGGCACGACGCTCAGTATCGCCTCCCGCACGATCGGCAACGTCTCCGTCGGTCTGCGCAGCGATCAACACCGATACGGACTTTGGGAAGGGAAGCTCTTCGGACAATGGCAAACGTTTCGGAACCTCACCGCCCAGATCATCCCCTCGCCGCTGGACCGCCAGGCAGAATTTCAAAACAGCATTCAAACGATTCCCAGCAACGATTTCGGCGGCTCGCTCCAGTGGACGGGACGGCTGTTCGACCGCGACCGGCTCGTGTTGGGCACGGATGCCCGCACGATCATCGGCCAATCGGCCGAGCAGTTTTTTTCACAAACGGCATTCCTTGGCCAAACGCTGGCACGGGGCCAGCAGCTGGGATGGGGGCTGTTCGGCGAATGGATCCTGCCGCTCATGGACCGCTGGACCGTGACCCCTGGCGTCCGTGCCGATTGGTGGAAAAACTACAAGGCCAACATCGAAACGCCGGTCGGTTCTCTGGCCCCGCGAGACAACGTCATCAGTGTCGTGAATCCGAAGTTGTCTTCCGCCTATCAGATTAGCGAGACGCTGCGGCTGGGCGCGTCGGTCTATCAGGCATTCCGCGTGCCGACGCTCAATGAACTGTACCGGGGGTTCGGGTTCGGCGGATTTGCTTTTCTGCCCAACGATCAGCTCCGCCCGGAACGATTGACCGGCTTCGACGTCAAAGCGGAAGGAGAGCTGCTGCCCAATCGGTCGCTGCGTTGGCGTCTCTCCGCCCATCGGGACGAGATCAAGGATCAGATTCTATTCGTCACTCAAAGTCCCCTCGCAGCGCAACGCCAGAACGTCGGCAGGACGCTCGCGACCGGCGGGGCCGTGGACCTGTCGTACCAGGTCTTTCCCCTGCTATCGTTGAATTTGGGCTATGCCTATGTGGATTCGGTCATCCTCAATTTTCCCGGCAGCCCCGACCGCGAAGGCAAACGCGTTCCCAACGTCTCGCCAAGCCAGGTGACCATGGGCGCCACGGCTGGACGTCCGGATCTGTTAGAGCTCGTAATCCTGGGGCGTTATCTGTCGCGCCAGTATGCCGACGATGCCAACACGCAGCCCGTGGCGGGGTTTTTTGCGCTCGATGCCTCGCTCCAGCACGAGGTCCGGCGAGGCATCCGCCTGCTGCTTACCGGTGAAAATCTCACCGATCGGCAGTACATCGCGACGCAGACCGGTCCCGTGAAAACGCTGGGCAGCCCGCTGCTGATCATGGGAGGAGTGCGCGCTGAGTTTTGACGTCAATCGCCGGCTGAGGTGTCGCCCACCGCACGAACATCGCGCTCGCCGAAAATCGCCGATTCGTGCGTGTAGTGTTTGAATTCGAGCAGATTGCGGGAAGGATCTTCGAGAAAGAACGTGTGGTGCTCGATGCGGCTTCCGGGGAAACGGACGCGAGGCTGTTGGTAAAACGTCAACCCTTTCGCCTTTGCCCGGTCGGCCAGCGCCAGCCATGGCTCTTTGGAGAGAAACACGAGACCGAAATGACGGGGATAGATGCCTTTTTGTTCGTCCGGAGCCTGGTCCACGACATGGGCCACCAGTTGATGGTCGTGGAGCCCGAACGTCACGGCATGGGTCGATTCGCGGCCGAGCGTGCAGCCCAGCCCGTCGACGTAGAACCGCTTGGCGGCTTCAATATCGTGAATCGGAAAGGCCAGATGAAACAGGATCCCGCTCATCTCCAACGACCTTTGACGATCGGTCTCGCCGAACCGTCCCACCAGCCGGCCGCCATGTGCGGAGTCACATGCGCAATCGAGAACCGCCCATCCCCTGTTATCACCAATGTACCAGCCGCGCCGCGGATCCGCGAGACCAGTTGCCGGAGAATCGTTGCGGCCGCCAACTTGGGGCTGCGGCCTCCGGCGAGCCGTTCGCAAATGGCCTTGGCAACCGCCAGACGAATGATGCCCTCGCCGTGGCCCGTCATGGACACGGCCCCCGTGCGGTTGTCCGCGTAGACGCCGCAGCCGATCAGCGGCGTGTCGCCGATCCGGCCGGGCAGCATGGCATCGATACCTCCAGTGGAGGCGCCTGAGGCGACGGTCCCCGAGTGATCCAAAGCGACTGCGCCGACCGTCCCATGGGGCTGCAGTCCTGTTTTTCGCTGAGAGAAGATCCGTGTGTACGAACGTCGGCGAGCCGCGGGAGGATTGTGTCGTTCGAGCTCGAACTGGCGGGCAAACCTAGCGGCCATTGGTCCGGCCAGCAACACATGCTCGGTTTCTTCCATCACAAGCCTCGCTGCCGTGATGGGATGGACAAAGCCTTCGAGGGAGGCGACCGCGCCTGCTCGTAGACCGGCCCCTTCCATCAGAGAGGCGTCCATCCGCTGGACCCCATCCAGTTGCCGTTTCGAGCCACGGCCAGCATTGAACAGCCCGGAGTCCTCAAGCACGCGGATGGCGCATTCGACTGCGATCAGGGCGTGCCCTCCCTGCCGGAGAACGGCATGGCCCGCAACCAGCGCCTCTGCAAGGCAGCAGGCTTGGCGCAGCGTCATTGCACGCCGGCCTGCACCGCCGTGAGCGAGGATCAGGGGACGGGAGCGGATCAATTGAGGAGGAGATCCTTGGCCTTTTTATAGGCCGGATTCTGCATGCGGTCGAGGTCGGACCGCACAAATCCCAATCCGGTTACGCAGAGTTCAAAGTTGTCGGACAGCTTTGCGAACAGCGGCCGGTCGTCTTGCGCGGGCTGGTCCGCTATCTGGGCCACAATGCCATACGAGCGCTTTCCCGTTTTGACGTAGTCCACCAGAAAATCCTTGTGGTACACCAGGCCGGCGGTTTTGAGACGGCGCAGATATTCCGGAAACAGCCCGGCCATAAACAGCGTAAAGTCACCGATGTGTTGGTGAACGGCCCGTTCACGGTCCAAGGATTGCGCTTCAAGCAAGACCTCGGATTCGAACAAGAGATCCACCACCGTATCGACCTGCTCTCCTTCCCGGTTTTTGACTTTAAACAGTTGGTCGGTGCGGGTGAAGTCGACGAGCAGATTGGTGACGTAGGTCGTGACGTTGAGATCGGGCCAGCCGAGGTGTTCCGTGAAGGTCTTCTCGGTCAAGGCGCTGAAGAGTTGCCGTAGCGGGTGTCGAGCCGGGATCGAACTTCCCATCTCTCCCTCTCACTCGATCAGATGCGCTCTGTCCTATTATAGCAGACTCCCTTTAGGAGACCGCCGAAATCGCACCTCGACTATCCAAGAGGAACGTGACCGGACCCTCGTTTACCAGTTCCACCTTCATGTGAGCCGCGAAGACACCTGTTTCCACCGCAGTGCCCTGGGCCTTCAAGGCAGCCGCCACCTGTTCGTACCATCGCTTGGCGTCCTCGGGCGGCGCGGCGTCTTCGAAGTCAGGGCGTCGGCCGCTCTTCGTGTTGCCCAACAAGGTGAACTGAGACACCAGGAGGACCGCGCCGCCCACATCGACGAGCGAGCGGTTCATCTTTCCAGCATCGTCGGCGAAGATGCGCAGTCCGCGGAGCTTCTCGACCATGAACCGGCAGTCCGCCTCGCCGTCCCCCTTCGCCACGCCGAGCAGCACGAGCAGTCCGGGGCCGATCGCCCCCACGATGCGCTCCTCCACCTCGACGGAGGCCCGCGTCACCCGCTGAATGACCGCTTTCATCTGTCGCGGCTCGCCGGGCGCAGCCGGGACAGCGAGCCTTCAAGCGCGAGCAATCTGCGTTTTGCCGGCAGCCCGCAAGAAAATCCGCCGATCGACGCGTCCTGCGCAATGACCCGGTGGCACGGCAGCACGATCGGCAAGGGATTGGCACCAACCGCTCCGCCGACGGCCCTGGCATACTGTACCCCGCCGACCCGTGAGGCAAGACCTCGGTAAGACCATAGTTGGCCATAGGGGATTGCCCGTAGCGTCTTCCACACCCGACGCTGGAATGCCGTGCCGCGCGACAGATCGAGCGGGAGATCAAAAGACGTTCGCCTTCCAGCCAGGTATTCAACCAGCTGCTTCCTGGCCTCTCGGAGTGTGGCCGATGACGCGCGTTGCACGCACTCCGCCTCCACGCCCAGACCGGCTGCAACCGCCGCCTTGGACGGTTGCGGCAGTACGATCGCGGCAAGGCCCCGTTCCGATTCCGCCACCCCCATCCAGCC
>DASTFK010000017.1:0-4704 GCA_035719945.1 Nitrospira sp. | reverse complement strand
CATCCGATGTCATGCCGGCAAAAGCGCCCAAGATCTAGCGGTCACGAGTACCCGGAAAACGACCCTGCTGCCTTCGAGCTTCTGCTTCCCGGTCGATTGTCTTCAATGCTTCCAGTTGAAACGTGAGTTCTGCGATGCGTCGATAGCGCTCGCGTACCAGCCGCTGCAGCGATTGCAACACCGCCGACTGAGCGACCATCGGCTCGACTCTGCTGCTTCTGCTGTCGGACGCCTGGGGCAGGTGTTCCGATGGGGGCATGGTCCCGCATGCGGAAAACGCAGTGAGCACGAGCGCACTGACGATGAACGCAACCCACATATCCTTAATCCTTCGCGTATCTGACCAAAGCCGTTCGCGAAAGCCCTTCTTTTCAACTCTAACAACGGCCGATTGAAGTGCATTCCTCAAAGGAGGGATAACGATCCCCCCTGAACGAGGAAGGCGGTATGGAGGTACAGCCCGTACACTTTTAATGGGACCTGCGTAGGAGGGACACATGACCCGACGCCAGTATGCTCGCAGTCAATCTCGCCGCTCGCTGATTTGGCGCGTTTTCTATGGCAGCGGAGAGCTCGCGGGACAAGGCAGCATCGTGGACGTCCATGAGACCGGCTGCCGCGTCACCGGCCGCATGCCTGTCGAAGTCGGCACGCATCTTCGGCTCTGCATCTGGCCGACCGACAATCCGACCGACATCATTGTGGTGCAGGGCACTGTCAGGTGGGCCAGAGGGCTCGAATTCGGCTTACTCCTCGACAGACAGATGCCGAACCTTCAGGAACTCGCGCGTCAGAAGAATGACAACACATCGAACCTTCTCGACTGTGCGAATCCTTCGTACAAGCCTGTAGGCGGTGGGCCCGAAAATCGAGCATAACTGGTAAGAAACTAAAGGGAATTCTGGGGGGGATGCTAGATTAACGTACGCGGTTCCTGCGCTATCGTGAGGAGCATGGCCACTACCGACGGCACCCATATCTGTCACTTCATGCTCGAGCAGAACGCCAGGGGGTATTTCACGGGCAACTTCATCTGCACCTATTGCGGACACAAAGTGGCCCAATCCCAGTGGTTCGATACCCTCACCTCCACCTCCTCCGGGCGCGATTCCTCTCACGGTCTCTCAAGGACGCCCCCTGGACCAAACCGGTAGACCTGTCTTCGTGCGGACCGCCCTGACCAGATATCGCAAGGGGCTTCCGGAGAACAGGGCGTCGAACGGGTAACAGGTCACGAGAATGAGCTCCTCTCTGACCTCTCTATCGTCGGCCAGGCGGATCGCGTCGGTCCGGGCATCGACGATGGCGCTGTCGAGGACGCGGTAGCGCAGGCTGTGTCCGTCCGGCGTGTCGATCAGGATCTCGTCCATTTCCTTCAAGCGCCCCACGAAGGCGAAATGCGTGTCCCGATGACCGGTGAGCACGGTGGTGCCGCCGGCGCCCGGCAATGAACTGGATTCCGCAAACGCGGGGCCAAAGGCCAAGGTCCGGCCATACGCTCCATTCAACACGATCACATCGACCTGCTCTGAAGGCACGCGCAGCCGACCCACGGGCCAGGTATCGGCCCAGGGCCAAGGCTTGACCTGCATGTGTCCGGCGAGTGTCTGGGACCAGGCCCGTCGCAGGAGAACCTGCGCGAGCCTGGCCTTCGCATAGATCCATGATCCTTCCCCGATTTGCCAGAGCCCGATGGCGAGGAAGCACACCGTCAGCATGACAAGCGGACGGGGAGTGGTCTGAATCGGGTTCATGCGATCCGGTATTGATGGCGCCACATCCAGAATGCGAGCATGAGCGCCATCACGCCGATCAGCATATGCCAGGGCGCGTTCGTCGCGGTTCTGGGCAAGCCAAAGATGGCCTGGTAATCCTGACCCTCCGGGAGATTGGTCTTCATTGCATGGGTGGTCAGCGACGCATGGCTCGGCCTGATGGGTTCCGTATCAACGGCGACCAGACTCGTGTAGGGGCTCACGAGGTGATGGGCCAGGGCAACGTCGAGGATTGATTGTCGGATCGATGCCTCGGCTCCCTCCGGTCTGTGGCGATCCATCAACGACGCGAGTCTCTGTCTGGCCCAATAGACTGATAGGCCGCCTCTGGACGGGCTGCCCGCCACATCGACCGATTGTGTCCATGGTTTCGAATTGAACAGACCCGTCAGGGTCAGTGTCGAAGGAGCGGTCGATGTTTTGAATGCGAGAACGACGGGCTCGCCCTCGTATAAATCAGGGATCCTCGGCGGAAACACCTCTGCGGTCGTCTCGAAGCCTTGTACCTGAATGTCTGTGAGCACGGGCCGCTCCAACTTCCTGAAGATCGCATCCATCTGCGCTTTCACTTCGCTGGTGCTGCCGATGTGCGTGAAGGTGCCTCGCCCGAACTCCGCCGCCTTTCGCATGAAATGGCTGTTCGGCGCCGAACCGATCCCGATGGTAAACAACCGGCTCTGTCCCAACTGCGCCCGAATGACGTCGAACAGCTCCTCTTCGTTGCCCACCTGTCCGTCCGTCAAGAAGATCACTTGCCGCAGATGGGTCGCCGGAGGGCGACCTTTGAGCGCCATTTTCATGGCGGGAAGAATTTCCGTGCCTCCGTTGGCATGAAGTCGCTCGACATACCGGACGGCCTTGCCGAGAACATCCGTTCTGATGGCCTGCGGCTCCGAGAACAATAGGTGTGTGGTGCTGTTGAATTGGATCACGTTGAACTGTCCTGCGAGGTGAGCCGGCCAAGTGCAAGCAGGAGGGCTGCCTTGGCCTGTTCGATCGAGGTGCCAGCCATCGAGCCGGACGTGTCGATGACGAAGATCGTTTCGCGCGGCGCTGTCGTCACCATCTCGTTCGACGCAGGGGGAGCGACCATCAAGAGGCCGTAGGTACTGTCGTGCTGCTGCTCGCGATAGATGAGGGCCGCCGGGAAAGGTCCTCCGGTGGGCTGCCAGGTCAATTGAAAATCCCGATTGGCCGGGACGTGATCCCGTCGGAGTGTGACATGCCGTCTGCCATCCGGGTCCGGGATGGTCAGGATGTCATGATAAGGCGACTCGATTTTTCCCAGAGGAAAGCCGGCGGCAAGATCGACGGTCAGGCTGACCGGATTGATGGGGCCGCGATGCGGGGGCTGTACGGGCGGGGTGATTCTCGAGGCATCGGCGACGCGATCGTATTGGGCGACCTGCCTGACCCCTGGGGTTCTTCCTCGATGACGACCGGCGTCCCCGGGATGTAGCGAGGACCCACGACCATCCGGAAACGCAGGGAGAACACGCCCTGATCGTAGCGCACCGTTTCCTGATACTCGATTTCGACAGTGATCCGGTCCTGTGGAGCGATGTTGGCGATCGAAACGGTGAACACATTCGGTCGCTCCTGTTCCACGAGGCTTGCGCGCGTGCCTTCCTGCTTCGCCTGGTCATAACGTCGTTTGGCCTCGGCGCGCTCCCGGATTTCTCCGGTGATCGTTCGATCGCCCACCTTCATCCGCAGATGATCGACCGCGGCGGTGTCTGGAAGCGGAAACACATAGATGCCTTCTGCCCAATCGTCCGTGACGGCTCGGGTTGACGAATTCCTGCGTGAGCGTCGTTCGGGCGATGATACCGGTGATGGAGATGTTGACATCAGTCTTCAACAGTGGCGCCGGGACGTAACGGGCCGCCTCATGGGTCTTGAAGAGGAGACTCCCCTGCGTCACGTCCCTGAGCGTCATGCCGTTCTCATTGACCGGAGGCTCGCCGCAGGCGAAGAGCACCGGCAGCGCTCCGGACCATGAGAGGAACACTGTCAGCAGCGTGAGCAGAGCCACTCGCCTCGTGCGTTTCAGGAGCTGTTGTTGTGCTGTCTCGTTGGGCAGTGTCATGGGTCCTCGTCTGATGGAGGTGAGGGTGAAGATGTGCAGCGGCGTCTGCACGAAACCACCCGTGCGGACGCGCGCATGCGTGTGCTCAGCTGCCGGAGGCCGGGTCGGCCGGGGCAGTCCCGTTGTCAGCTTCAGAGGCGTTGGCGGAAGGGACGAGGCTGTCGATCAGCGAGCCCTCTGTCTCGCTGCTGGGGCCAGCGTCGGCAGATGTCTGCGTTGCCTGCGTTGAATCAGGCGCCGAGGTGGTCATGACGACCGGTGCCCGCATGTGTTCTTCGCCGATCGGACGAATTTCCAGATGCACACGGCGGTTCATCTGGCGGCAGACGTCGCTCATATCGATGCAAAGCACACCCTCTTTCCCAAGACTGACGGTCTTGATTTGATGTTCCGCGACGCCCGCGTTGATCAGTTCCGTCTTCACGGTTTCGGCGCGCTTGAGCCCGAGCTTCATGTTGTAGCTCGGTGATCCCTGTTGATCGGTGTAGCCCTGCACCAGGACTCCCAGATTCACATCTTGCTTAAGAATCGATGCCTGCGCTTGCAGCAGCGTTCTCGCTTCATCGGTCAATCCCTTGCGGCCGACCTCGAAGTAGAGATCGGTGTGGAGGATGCCGGGCTTGGCGGAATCCACCTGGGCCTCCTCGATCTTCGACCGTGACGCCGAGACCGGCGTGATCACGGGTTGAGTGGTCTTGAGCACCTCGCTGACTTGCGAACCGTTCAATGGCTCGTGACCGGCGCCCTGTTCGGTTGACGAGTAATACCAAATAGCCCCGATGACGGCGGCCAGACTCACGATGAGACCGGACACCACCAACACGTCCCTGTCTTTCCTAG
>DASTFK010000016.1:0-3874 GCA_035719945.1 Nitrospira sp. | reverse complement strand
GATGAGTCCCCCGTACACTCCGGCATAGAGGGGGTGGTCTTCGCGGATGACGGATTTGCCGAGCAGGGTGGAGGCGATCGGAATTTTCAAGCGCTCGACGAGCCGCGTCAAATCATCCTGAAGCCCGAAGCGGCCGATTTCGGCGCCGGCCAACACGGCCGGTCGCTTGGCGGAGGCCAGCATGGCCCGCACCTCTCCAATAGCTTCTTCCAGGGCGGCGGGATCACTTGGTTCGTCGTCGAGGCACAGTGGCCGTAGCGGATGGTGCAGAGTCGTGTGGACGAGATCGCGCGGGATTTCGATGTAAATCGGGCGCCGGTACCGCATGAGAGCGGCAAATGCACGGTCCATCTCACGCTCGGCGGTCGATGGATCGTCGAGGGACACTGAGGCCACGGTCATGCGCTCAAAGACCTCCCGTTGCGTCGAAAAATCCCGCACCATGTGGTGCATGTACGGCATGCGTACGCGTTCCGAAAGCCCGGGAGAACCGGTCAGAAGGACGACCGGAGAACGTTCGGCGTACGCACAGGCGATGGCATTGACGCAGTTCAGCCCGCCGACACAGTAGGTGACGCAGGCGGCGCCGATGCCGTTGATTCGTGCGTAGGCATCGGCAGCGAATCCTGCGCAATCCTCACGAGTCGTCCCGATGTGGCGGATGGGAGAGCGTTCAATGAGCTGGTACAGGCTGAGGACGTAGTCGCCGGGAATGCCGAAAATGTGGCGCACGCCCAGCTGATACAGCCGATCGATCACGGCAGACCCGATTGTCGCGTTGTTCTCCATTGTCACCTTGCCTGCTCGATACGGACGCCTGTTGATCGGTGTCTGGTTCCAGCAAATCACAGCGGGCGCGACCCGTCAAGCATAGACAGAACGGAGTGCATTCACGCGATCACGGGCTTGACCTTCGGCCATCTCCATCGGATAACTACCGCATGGCCACCGAGCAGGAGACTCCAACCGGCGTTGTCACATTGGCGCGCGCCAATGAAATCGCGGGCACCGGTCACCTGTGGATTTATGCCGGTTTTGTTCATGCCGTCCGCGGGCAGCCGGTTACCGGAGACCTCGTCGATGTCGTGATGCCGAGTGGGCGCTTCTATGCGCGCGGGCTCTACAATCCCGCCTCGAAAATTCGTATCCGCATTCTTACATTCCAAGAAGAACCGATCACCCCGGCGTTCTGGAGGGAGCGGATTGCCCAGGCGGTGCGGCTACGGACGCGAATCGCGTCCGAGACGACCGCCTATCGTCTGATCTATGGCGAAGCAGACCGATTACCTGGGCTGATCGTCGATCGATACGATGATGTGCTGGTGATGCAAACGCTCTCGAGCGGGATGGATCGCCGCAAAGAGATGCTGGCCGATCTCCTGTGCGAGGCAACGGCGAGCGCCCGGGTCTACCTTCGAAACGATGCCAAGAGCCGCTTGTTGGAAGGCTTGTCGCCGGTGACAGGGTTCTTGCGGGGGGACGGGGGGACCACGATCGAGGTACGGGAAGGGGCGGCGCGGTTTCTCGTTGATATTGCCCGTGGCCAAAAGACCGGGTGGTTCTGCGATCAACGCGAAAATCGCCTTGCCGCTGCGCGCTTGACGGCAGGCAAGCAGGTGCTGGAGGTGTTCTGTCACACGGGTGCATTCGGCATCCAAGCAGCGCTCGCCGGGGCGAGCCACGTTGAAGGATTGGATGTCAGCGAGGAGGCGCTGATCCTCGCGCGGGAGCACGCCCGCCTTAACGGCGTTCAAGAACGGTGCTCGTATCGTGCTGCGGATGCCTTTGAAGAACTGCGTCGGTTGGAACAAAGCGGCAGGCAATTCGATGTGGTGCTTCTCGACCCGCCCGCGTTTGCTCGCAGTAAACAAGCTGTCCCGCGTGCGTTGTCCGGATACAAGGACATCAATTTACTGGGGATTCGATTAACGAAACCGGAGGGGATCGTCGTCACCAGCTCCTGTTCACATCACGTTTCGGATGCGGATCTGTGGAAGGCGGTTGGACGGGCAGCGCAGGACGCCAAGCGGTCGGTGCGGTTACTGGAGCAGCGGGGGCAGGCTTCAGACCATCCCATCCTCGCAACGATGCCAGAAACCCGGTATCTCAAGTGTTTCATTATGCAAGTCCTCTAACCCTTCCTCCTAATCAGAAGCACGCTACCAGCGGAAAGACGGCAGGCGTATGACTTTGAATCGCCGGTCGGCGTGACATTCATCAGTCGCTGGGGGGCTCAAAGTGGCCGGAGGGACGGTTCTGCCATGGCACCGCAGACTGTTTGGATTGCTTAACCAGACTTTTGAGGCTCATTTCCGCGGCACGCAGCAATTTGGGTTCGCCGCTCTGGATCAGTGCCGTGAGCATGACATAGAGCGAGCGGTCCATCCTCGAGCCGGTGAGGATCCGTTCTGTTACCGGGTCCGGACCATTCGGTGTATCCTCTTTCTCCTCAGGCTCATGAAAGAGCAGAGCGAAGGCGTTGGGATGAGCGAACAGCCAGGCGACGGGAATCTTCATGGCGGTCGCCAGCCGTTCCAGCGTGCCGGTCGAGGGATCCAGCGATTCGGCTTCGATCTCGTCGAGTGCTTGCAATGAAATGCCGGTTTCAGCGGCGAGATGCTCCGAGGAAAAACCCCGAGACAGGCGCCAGGCTTGAATCTGCGAGCCGATAGCCATGCGCGATGATATCCGAAGTGAGGAATTCTTGGCAACCGTCGCTGGCGGCCGCTTCGCCAATTTTATGCTTGTAATCAATAACTTACGATTGAATTCTCCCTGTGGCAGGTGGGCAATGAAATCGGGTACAATAGCGCTCAATTCATTCTTGGAAGCGTAAGGAGGCGGATCATGTTGGGTACAGATATTCGCGGGATCATGGCGGAGGAGGAAGAGGTACAGCGACGGAGACAGGCCCTGAAATCGCTCCTTTCTATGCGGAGCAAACAGTTGCGCGAATCATTGGAGCAACGGATCAAGCGAGCCAATACCAGCGGGGATTGGGTGCAGCTCTCCCGTGAAGAATGTGCAACCTTGCACAAGCAGGAGAAGGCGCATCTCAGATCTCAACTCGAGCAGCTACAGCATGAGGACGATCGCACCCGCGGGAAGCTGACCCTTCTCAAGCGTGCGAAAGCGAGGGCACAGCGGATTCGTGCGGCGGAAGCGGCATCCGGCCGGAAGCGTCGGTAATCGCAGACGGCTCGATTGGATTGTCCGCACCTGCCAACTTATTGACGCGCGCGCAATCGGCGCGCATTCGAGAACTCCTCAGAGATAAGCGGGCTCGAAACGCTGAAGGCGCCTTCATCATCGAGGGCGCCAAGCCCGTTTGTGATGTGCTCCTGCATCATCCTGCCAGCGTCCAGAGTTTGGTACTCGCCGCCGAGTACGAACGGCGGGAAAGCCACCAGCAACGCGTCCTTCGGGAATCGCCGAATATTCCCTCATTCCGCTCTTCGAGCCGCATCTTCTCCGCCTTCTCGAATCTCGAAAGCCCCCAAGGCATTCTTGCCGTCGTGAAACAGCCGCGTTGGAATGAGGAAATGCTTTTGGGGCGATCCAGGCTCTTCGGGTTGTATGGAGAGCAGTTGCAAGATCCCGCCAATGTGGGGGCGATCATCCGTACGGCGGCAGCGTTGAATATTGATGCCCTGTGGCTGACCCCCGAGTCAGCGGATATTTACAATCCGAAAGTGGTGCGGGCATCGGCCGGCGCTGTGCTTTCCCTGCCGATTTTCATTGTTGAGGATGTAGCGAGCCTCACCAGGAAGGGCGTGGTGCTGTTTGCCGCCGAAGCGGCGCAAGGCCAAGCAGTCGGCATGGAGACGATTCGTACTATTCCGAAGCGTATGATCGTTGCGGTTGGAAATGAAAG
>DASTFK010000015.1:0-3296 GCA_035719945.1 Nitrospira sp. | reverse complement strand
AGCAAACCACGAGCATGACCGTACCGATCATTAGCAGGACTGCCGCGAGACCAGTTCCTGACATGGCCTTCCTCCTTTCCAATCCTCGCGCCCGCAATGAGGCGAAGTCGAGTTGTGCGAGTATCTAATTGCGTCGGCGATTTCGGCTTGAATAGCCGCTCTGCTATTCTGATTTGATCTCATCTAATACGACGGCAATAGTCTGTCAACTAGTCAAGTTGGTAGCGGTGATGAGCCCAACTGGCGTATAGATCGCAGTGCGCAAGGGGTTTGTCAGGCCATGCGTGAGACCTCCTTCTGCCAGATGAGAACTCAGGCTGCCTTTTGGCGCACGATTGGCAGCAGCGGCGCGAAACTATGTTTTTGTGGCAGCAAGAATGTCGGCTCTGCGCGTTCCCCGCCAAGGGTCTAGCCTGCCCCATGTGCGCTTGGGGGGGCCCGTTCCGATTTTGCGGTGCTACCAGGCGCAACTCTTTGTCATCGGAGGCGGCGACCGGTCTCGCGCCGACCAATTACATCTGGATGAGTGCCGCAGCTCTTTGCCTACGTCTTCCTTTGGTGCTCTGGTGGGGGAGACGGCGTCCAAGGCCGGTGTTGATCCTCGAGCACTCGCGGTGCGCGCTCTACTTCACCTTCCCCGAGTCGCGTCTGACAAAGGATGGATCACCAGGTGGCATGTAAAGCGGGAACTGCTGAGCAGCGCCGAACGACTGCGCAGGGACGCACGGACCGCCGGGAGTCATGTGCTCAGTGAGAAATTGCTGCTACGTGACCTCTTGTTCGAGAAGATTGACGTTTCGCGCGCACTTCCCCTCTTAACGTTGCTTCACTATCTTCGCAGCACTCGTCAGGCGTCCTTGTACTTTGCACTGGTCGATCCGGTCAGCCGGCTCCCCGTTACTCTCTGTAGCTTGTCACCACTCGAGTGGAAGCGAATCGCAAGTCGAATATGTGCAGAGGTTGGCGTTCCGCGAGAACGAGTCTGGGACGTCTCGCGGGTCTATTCCGTCGATGGCGCACCCCACAACGCGATTTCATTGCTACTGTCAAGGGTTCGCAATTACGTGCGTCAAAATGTGCCTAATGCTGATCTGCTTGTCACTGCTGTAGACCCTAACCTGGGTTTCACAGGGTGCAGCTATCGAGCGGCGGGTTGGCAACAATGGATGAGCGTGAGGGCGCGGCCATATCTATACGAGTACGGCTGTTACATAAGTGTGCGACAATTGCGCGAGCGGTTCGGCACCTCAAGCCTGATGGAATTGCGAGCGGAATATCCTGGGAGATTCGAGCAAAGCAGCGTTAAGTTACTGGATTCAATGATTTTTTGTTGCAGCGTCAATGGGGAAACGGCGGTTGTCCATGATCAGGATAGGCCACGCCTGCGTCGCTGACATGCGCAATGCGTGAGTTGACGTTGAATCGTGATCGTTCGAAGAGTTGTTCTACCCGCCTGCGATCAGGCATTGGATTCGGCAACGGGTGATCGGCTCTAGCGGCAGCCATTGCGGCTGTTGCCCATAGAGCAACTTCCTCCGAAAAGGCGCTTGCGCTGTCTATCAATTTGGCTGCAAGCGCCGCACAGAAGGCATCCCGTGCTACCGATGACTCTTTGTACGGAGACGAAAATGTCGGCACGTTAAACGTACCGAGTGGTTCGGAGTACACGGCACATCCTCCATCGCCGGGAACGCAGAGTGTTTGGACGCCGTACGCCAGCAGCTGTCGGGCAGCGGCATCAACGTCGAACGATGTGCGATCGGGAGGCGTATATCGACCAAGTTCCCATGCATGTGCCACAAGGTAGTCGATCTGAGAAAGAGCTTGGCCAGAAATCCCAGTATCAGGATAGGGCTGTCCAGGTGTAACGATGACAGTTGGCCTTGGCTCATCGATCCTATTCAGTAGGGATAAGGTGTACTCCAAAGTCCCGCGAGGAATCTCGAAGGTCATGAGCACTGTGTCATAAGAGGCAAAGTGCCGACTGAGCCGATCGACGTCACGAATATCCAGATGTACCTCCATCTGGTTCCGCCAATTGAGCGCAATGCTATCGCCAAGCTCGAACTCGATGACGCCCGCAAATGGAGTGTGCGCATCATCGATCAGTTTCAGCAGAGATGTATCTACCCCCTCGTCTTTCAAATGATTGACGATCTCATGGCCGAAACGATCGTTGGCCACAGCCGCGACGAGCGCCACCTCAAGTCCCAACCGCGCCGCTGCCACAGCCTGCCACAGCCCCTTACCTCCAGGCGCGAGTTCGAACGCATATGCCTCGATTGAGGTTCCTCTCGGTGGGATGTCCTTTGTACGAAATGTGGCATCCATCACTGCGCCACCGAGGACGATAACCCTGCCAGGCCGCGACATCGGCATCTTCCGGGACGAGTTCTCGGAGGCGTATGGCATGACCACGCTCTTGGCGCCGAGCGAATATACCTCACGCCTTATGAGTTGCCGCGCAAGCTCGCGGAGGACATCGCGTTCTATCGTCCCGCGCAGCGCGCGGTCGCTCGGCGCCTCGGCTCGCGGAAGACCCAGTGCTTCGTGCAGCCGGCGCCAGTTCGACAGCAGAGTGCTGCGTCGCCTTCCCAACAGGTCGGAATGCAGCGCCTTATCTACACGCGGCTCGATGCCGTTCTGGGTGTAAGCGTCGGAGAATGTCCCGAGCCCCAAAACTGCATCCGCCACGACGCATTGTGAACCATGCAGACTTTCGCGCACGCATTCCTTGACGACCTCGAGTGCGGCCTGCGCCAGCTCGATGTCGTGGACCGCGGCGTGCCGCCGCACAGCAGCAAGGCCAAGAAGCGGCGCTGCTTCAACGCTGCGGCTGTTATCCAGCCGGGAATGAGTCAGACCGTCACGCGCCCGAAGCTTCTCGAGTGCGTGTGTCAACACCAGCGCGTCAGGCGACACCATGTCTGTGCGGTTGGTCATTGGGCTCCAATGCGTCCGCCACGATGATCTAGCCGCCCCCTCAGGAAGATCTGGTAGGAGGCTCATTATGCACGACACAGCGGTGGGGACTGCAAATTTTACGGGGTACGTGCTAGTTCCGACGAACGGGGGAAGCGGGGTGCCCGGCGACTGTGGGACGGTGACAGCGAGCCAACCACCCATGGCATGCAACGGCGTCCACCAGTCGTCGGCGGTCGGCTTCCGTGGCATCAGAACCAGTGAGCGCTCGCCCGACGCGCAAGTACCGGTTGTCCGGCTGGGCTGCGGTATGATTCGTTTCAATAATTGTCTCTGGGCGACCCTGCAGGACGTCAGGAAGCTTTTGAGCCCAA
>DASTFK010000014.1:0-4768 GCA_035719945.1 Nitrospira sp. | reverse complement strand
CCTCGTGCGCAAACGTCCGACCCAATCGTTGGCCGCATCTTCCTAGGACGACTCCGCCGGCGGTCAGACAGACCGCCTTCTTGCCTCCCCATGCCGGTTGTGGCATCATGCCCCTCCCTGGAGAGCGGCATGGTGCCATTGCTGGAATACGTCGGGTCCGTGCATATTTATCTCGGGCCGTACAGGGGAAATCCGATTGCCCTATATCTGAAACGATCCGACAGCTCGTGTCAGATTGGCCCGAAAGTCTACCCCTGGAATGTGGTGGTAGGCATCGGCGAGTCGCCCAACAAGGCAGCGGCGGACTTCGAAGAGAAATGGAAAGCCAAGGGGCTTTCCGCCGACATGTATTCGGGTCCATCCTGGGAAGGCGGCATCAAACCCGAGAAACCCGCGTCTCCCAAACCTCCTGCCGCTCCCAAGCCGGCCGCTGCGGCAGGCGCTGCGGCACCCAGCGCACCCTCGAATGCCCAACCAGCGTCCGCTTCGGCCCCTACAGCAGACGCTCCTTCCCCGCAAGCGACGGGTAAATCCAATTCATAGGACGATCACGGAAACGTTCTCGTCACTTCCTCGACCTGACAGACCGCTCCAAACGATGAGTATGCGAGTGGGAGAGGGAGCTCAGGATTGAGACGCAGGCTCAATGGCTTGCGCTGACAATCTGCTGTGCTTCAAGCCGTAGGCCAGGTAGATGACGATACCGATGATGGTCCAGACGCCGAAGCGGACCCACGTGAGCTGAGGAAGTTGCCACATCAGCCCGAGACAGGCCATTATTCCCAGAATCGGGACGAGCGGCATGAATGGCACACGAAACGGTCGAGGTTGGTCCGGCCTCGTGTAGCGCAGCACGATCACGCCAATACAAACCAAGACAAAGGCGAAGAAGGTGCCGATGTTCGTCATGTCGGCGGCCTCTCCGATGGGAATGAATGCCGACAGGATCGCCACGGCGATGCCAGTCAAAATCGTGGCGCGGTGCGGCGTGCCGAACCGGGGATGGACCTTCGAGAGCCAGGTGCCTAATAGCTGATCCCGAGACATGGCGAAGAACACGCGAATCTGGCCGAGCATCATGACGACCAACACGCTCGTGATGCCGGCGACCGCTCCGATTGCAACCACCGCCGCCCCCCACTTAAAGCCGACCAGCCTCAGCGCTTCAGCCACCGGCGCGTGGATGTCGATCTGCGACGCCGGGATCAATCCCGTGAGAACGGCAGCCACCGCGATATAGAGGAAGGTACAGACGCTCAACGACCCGATAATGCCGATCGGAACATCGCGGGTGGGGTTCTTGGCCTCCTCTGCGGCGGTCGACACGGCATCAAAGCCTATATAGGCAAAGAAGACGATGGCGGCCGCTGCGCCGACTCCCGCGAACCCCTGCGGCATGAATGGCGTCCAATTGGCGGGATCAATCGACGTACTGCCGATCGCGAGGAAAAACAGGATCACGGCAAGCTTGATCAGCACAACCACACCGGTCGCCCTCGCGCTTTCTTTGATGCCGACAACGAGGATGATGGTCACGAGAAGTACAATCAGCGCCGCGGGAATGTTGGCTATGCCTCCCTCCGGGCCTCCTGGGGCCCTAGTCGCCCAGACCGGCAGATCAATGCCCGCCAACTGCAACAGATTGTTGAAATAGCCGGACCAGCCGATCGCCACCGCCACACAGGCGACTCCATACTCGAGGATCAGATTCCAGCCGGTCAGCCAGGCCAGCAGCTCTCCAAGCGTGGCATAGGAAAAGGTATATGCGCTGCCGGCAGCCGGGATCATTGCCGACATTTCTGCGTAGCAGAGCGCGGCGAGTGCACAGGTCAATCCCGATAAGATGAACGAGAGGACGATGCCGGGACCGGCGCCGGGCCGATGGGAATCACCGACAATGGCCGTTCCGATCAACACAAAAATTCCGGTCCCAATGATGGCGCCGATACCGAGGCACGTCAGATCCCAGGCCGTCAGGGATTTTTTGAGCCGATGAGTCGGGTGGTCGGCGTCCGCAAGAATCTGTTCGATCGACTTGGTTCGAAACAGATGGGTGATCACCGAGCCTCGAACGACGGCGGATGGGGCCAGGGATGGCCGGCTGAGGACATCGTCACGGTCCATGTCGTCTCAAGTATAGCAGGCGGCTGGAAGTATGCATTGAACGCGGGCGACATCAGCGTCCTCTGCGACTGGCTGCTTCGAGGAAGGCCTCGAACAGCCGGCGATGGCGATGGTGACGGTCGAAGAGAAATTCCGGGTGCCATTGGATGCCGAGCAGGAACCGCTGGGCGGAGGATTCAATGGCTTCGATGATGCCGTCCGGGGCCCGTGCACTGGCCTGGAGCGACGGGGCGACATCCTTGACCGATTGATGATGGGAGCTGTTGACGCGCATGGTCGCGGTCTTGACGATCCGATACAGGAGGCTTTTCGGAGTGATCTTCACCGGATGACTGAGCTGGGTCGCCGGAGCCGATTGGCGGTGTTGAAGCGGATGAGGCCGCTGCGATCCGATGTCTTGATACAGGCTGCCACCGAATGCCACGTTGAGCGCCTGCATCCCTCCGCAGATGCCCAACAGGGGCAGATCAGCCGTCCTGGCCAACTGCGCCATCTCGAGCTCGAAGGTGGCGCGGCGCTGGCTCATCACGCGAAACTTGTACCGCTGACGTTCGCCGTAGAGCTCCGGCGCGAGGTCTGGACCGCTGCCGGTCAGCAGGAGGCCATCAATAGAGGTCAGCAGACGGCGACGAGCAGCCAGGTCCGCCACCAGCGGAAGCACGATAGGGATACCACCCAGGTCTTCGATCGCGCGGATATAACGTGCGCGCAGAAAGTAGGTGGGTTCTCGCCCGCCCCATTCTTTTCGGTCACCGGCGTTGAAGTCTGGTGTCACGCCGATGAGCGGTTTCATCGTTCAGCGAGCGGGTTCCATGGGCGCAGGCTCCAGGGGGGCGATGGCCGTGGCCGAGGTATCAGGTTCAGCGACGCCGAGAAAACGAATGGGCCTATCTCCGCGCAGGTGATCGGGGGTGATGATGTACGTGCCGTACATGCTGGTCGTCCAGATACTCTTCGCGGCGGTCTCGTTCCCACCTGAGAACGCATAGGCTAAACCACCGACGAGGCCTCCGCCAATCGCAAAGGCCGCCTTCAAGGGAAGATACAGCAATGTCGATAAGCCGGCTGCGGCGCCCATGCCCGCACTGGATGCGCTTCCGCCTTCCGCGCTGTCGCTCGAGGGGGGCGCGACGGGTTCCTGGCTCCAAGCCGAGGGCACCGTCAGTACGGTGCAGAGAGCGACGACAAGGCTGATGGCGACGAGTCGGGATGCAGCTGCAAAACCCGTCGATGTGAGCAGGTGTAATTTCACGGAGGATCCTCCTTCTACAAAGTGAACGGGGCTGTACCATGCACGGTATGCCGGACGCAGGCGCGATGTGGCGTTATAACAAATTCGACCGTGCTTGCAAACCCCCTACCACGAATCAGGATGGGACACCTAACAGCGTGGATTATGTGGGAGAAGATCAAGTTCTGACGCGATATGGGAGAAGATGAAGTCCCGTTTTTTCGGGGCAATTCCGTTCAATTCGGCAACGAATGTGTCGGCGGTGAGACATTGGTTCTGCTGAGTGATGCCGGATTGCAACAACAGATCCAGCTTGCACCATGAGAAGGCTTGAATCAGCAGTTCCTGTCCCCGCTCATGATAGCAGGCACACTCTTCGGCGGGAACCACGGTGAGGGCCGTCTCCAGCCATTGCGAGAAGCCGACGGCGCCGCTGAGTTGGTCGACCTGTGTCTGGTTCAATTCCACCGCCACCTGGATCCCGCCCTTCCAGCTGCGCTTTTTCACGTTATAGACCGTCGAGTGAGTGAAGGGTTTCCCCTGCACCTGTTGCGGGCCGACGAACAGTGTCACACGGAACTGCGACAGATCGGACGCATAGTCTATCGTCATGGCAGGCATTCTACCACGCAGGCGGTGTCTTGGCCCTGCTGTTCGTTGACCACCGGGAACGGCGACGATAAGATGCCGTTCATGCAGAGCGCGGCACACGAAACGAGAGTACTTGAGATCCAACGGGTTCTGCGCGAGCACGCGCTCGACGGCTGGCTGTTTTACGATTTCCGGTGCAGCGATCCTCTCGCATATCGCGTGCTGCTGCTCGATCCGCAAATGCATGTGACCAGGCGCTGGTATTATTGGATTCCCGCTCAAGCGTCTCCGCAAAAATTGCTGCATCGTATTGAGCCTCATGTGTTGGATCTGCTCCCCGGCCATTCGAACGCCTACGTCTCCTGGGACCAACAACGGGAACTTCTGGGACGCCTCTTGACTGGGAGCCGTCGCATCGCCATGCAGTACTCGCCGATGAACGCCGTGCCGTATGTCTCCCGTGTGGATGCCGGCACCATGGAATTGGTGAGGAGCTTTGGAGCGGAAGTGATGAGCTCGGGGGATCTGATTCAGATGTTCGAAGCGCGCTGGACCGATCGGCAGTTGGACTCGCATCAATATGCCGCCGCCGCCCTCAGACGAATCGTCGACGAGGCGTTCGATCACGTCCGCGAAGCTGTTGGCAAACGTCAGGGTCTGACGGAGTACGGATTGCAACAATTCATTCTGTCACGCATCGGCGATGCCGGCATGGTCACATCCAGCGCCCCGATCGCCGCCGTGAACGAACACAGCGCGGATCCACATTATGCTCCGGCGGCGACTGGTTCTTCGACGATCACACGGGATGATTTGGTGCTG
>DASTFK010000013.1:0-2956 GCA_035719945.1 Nitrospira sp. | reverse complement strand
ATGTGCTGTCCGGTCCGGCTTTGCCCGGCTTGTTTCGACTTCTGGCGGGAAATTTGTCACCCGGCGTTTTCAGACGTTTGCAACACAATCCCCCAAGAGCGGACGTTCCGCCAGCGCCCGTTTTATGAGTACCGCCCTAGCTAGTTGGAAGTCGGCTTGCCTGCAGAGAGCTTTCTTAACCATCTATAAACCATGCTTCGGCACGCTATCGCGCATGCTGAATTCGCTAAATTCGCGGCTATGGGGTTTGAATCCTCTGCTCTCAACAGAGGCCCCCGCCTCCTGAGGAAGACATGGAAGAAGTTCGCGGAAAGTACGTTTCCCCCGCCATTGATCAGGTCACTTTCACCTGTCCACACTGCAGTGTGCTTGCGAGGCAGTTCTGGTTCTCCGTCCATGCTGATCCACTGAAATCGGATGAGAAGCCCGTTGTAGCAACGTCGGAGACAGCCAAGACGTTGACGTTTGGCGACATGGAAGAGGCCGAGCGTGACCGCAAACTGAAGTGGGCCGAACAGATGGCCAGTGGCCGTCCGTTTCTTGAAGTGCATCGCGAGTTCAGGAGCCGTGATGTTCAGAACGTTTCGATCTCCTACTGTTTTAACTGCAACGAGATGTGTCTCTGGGTGTACGATCAGCTGGTCTGGCCTAGACGCGCTGCGGATCCAGAGCCAAAGCTCCAAGCCCCGCCTAACGTGCGGCGCGAGTGCGAGGAGGCAGGCCAGACATTGGAGGCATCGCCGCGCGGCGCAGCCGCTCTTCTTCGTTTGGCGATAGAGAAGCTGTGCAAAGAGCTCGGGGTGAGCGGCGACGGTCTAAAGGACGACACAGCGCTCTTTGTACGAGAGGATATCGATGCGCGGGTGCAGAAGGTCTTGGACGCGGCGCGGATTATCGAGAACAACGCCGTGCGCCCAAGCCCAATTGGCCTTGGGGACGATCGAGCAACAGCCGAAACGCTCTCTGGTCTGGTCAACTTGATCCGCGAAAAGATGATCATGGAACCGAGACATTTGCAGGCAATGTACACGAAGCTCCGAGAGGATGCTCGGGCCGCAACGCCAAGCCCACAAAGCGAGGGCGGCTACAGCATCTCGTGAGCACGCTAGTTGCTGCCTACCGCGCTGTTGGACCGGTGATTGCAACATCGTCCGAAGCATCACGCCCTACATCCAGGGACGGCTCCAGCGTGATGACCTTAGAGGCGATTATCTCCTGCCGTCGGTTGAGACTGCATCTTCGTTCCGAAGCTGGATCGAGCCGACCGGTCTGTTCTCTATGTCGTCTAAACAGAGTTCGATCACGTCGTCATCGGTATCGGTGATGGTGACTCCATACTTCGCCAAGATAGCTTCGATCGTGAAGAAGGCACCACACTGGCCAGCCGTGTCTTCGTAGGAGTCGTCGGAACAGAGTGCCGACCGCAATAACGGATCGGCCGCGGAGGCGGTCAGGGGAGCGAAGGCGAAAGCAAACGCGATCCCGTACAGAGCTTTCACAGGACCCTCCTTTGTTGCTGTGGGAGAAGGGTCACTGAACTCGGTTAAGACGAATTTAGATTAGGCTTTGAAATATCTGTATTTTTGCGTCTGGTTAATTTGCGAGTCGAGGTAGCCGCAATTTGAGAAATAAGAAACGATTTTCAGACCCGGCCAGAGGACTCGCCGGCCGCTGTGTGGCAGGCTGACCCTGCGGTAATCAGTGGAGGGACGACCTCCATGTGCTGGATGGAACGGCGGGAATTCGTGGTGCTGCTCGGTGGCGCGGCAGCCGGATGGCCGCTCGCGGCTCGTGCGCAGCAGGCGGGCCGTACTTACCGCGTGGCTATTGTTGCCGTCAACCCGACCGGCGGTCCCGGCCCGGTGATGGGACGCGGTGTCCCGACACTGCTCGACGAGCTGCGCCAGCTCGGGTTCAGCGAAGGTCAGAACCTGACCATGGACTATCGCTCGACCAACCAGCCGGTAGCCCAGTTTGCCCTGGACCTGGCCGAGATGGTCCGTGCCAAGCCCGACGTCATCGTCACCGGCGGGGCCGAGCCTCAGTTGCAGGCGGTGATGCCGGTGAGCGGTCTCATCCCGGTCGTGTTCTGGGCCAACAACTTCGATCCGATCGAACGCGGCTACGTGAAAAGCTTGGCGCGGCCGGGCGGCAACCTCACCGGCGTGTTCACACGCCAGCCCGAACTCGCCGAGAAGCAGGTCGAACTCTTGACCCAGACCTTTCCGGAGCGGACTCGCCTGGGCGCATTGTGGGACGCGGGGACCGCTGATCAGTTCAGCGCCGCCGAGCGCCGTGCGCGCGCGCTCGGGCGCGACCTCACCGCCGTCAAGCTCGAGACCGCGCCCTACGATTTCGAGGCCGCGTTCCGGACCCTAGCCGAAGCCTCGTCGCAGGCGCTGCTGGTCCTGTCCGGACCTACCTTCGCATTCCACACAAAGACGATCGTCGAGCTGGCGTTGAAGTATCGCCTGCCGGGACTGTTCATCCTACGGACCTATGTCGATGTCGGCGGGCTGATGTCGTACGGCGTCGACATTGATGCGAGCTTCCGCCGCGTCGCCAATATCGTGGCGAAGATTCTTAATGGCGCTCGGCCGGGCGACCTACCGGTCGAGCAGCCGGTCAAATACGAGCTGGTCATCAATCTCAAGACCGCGAAGGCGATTGGCATTGAGCTGCCCACCTCGCTGCTGCTGCGCGCCGACGAGGTGATCGAATGATGAGGCGGCGCGAGTTCATCACGCTGCTCGGCGGAGCGACGGCGTGGCCACTCGCGGCGCACGCGCAGCAGCCGGCGATGCCCGTGATCGGGTTTCTTAGCGGCGCTTTACCCGGCCCCTACGCGCCCTTTGCGGCCGCATATCACAGGGGCCTGAAAGAGACCGGCTATGTCGAGGGCGTGAACACGGCGATTGAATACCGCTGGGCCGAGGGTGAAGTCGATCGACTGCCA
>DASTFK010000012.1:0-6375 GCA_035719945.1 Nitrospira sp. | reverse complement strand
CGCCCTTCGCGCCGTGCATGGACATATCTCCGCTCGAAGGTGTGTGGGTCCGATGAAAATGGGTAAACCCTGTCTTCCCGCCATCTGGTTGAGATTCGACGCAAAACCGACCGTTGATCCCTTGACCGACGAAGAGCAATTTGGCCGTAGGGTCGTTCAATGACTTATCGAACATCATGAACTGGACCCGGCCGTTGCCTTCGTCCAGCCACAGATGGTTGGGCGGATTAGGGTGTACGGGCTCAAACGTATAGGCCTTTACCAGGACTGTACCGATATTGTTGGCAGCCTCTGGCGAGGCAGTCGTTCCTTCTCCGGCATGAACGGTGCTGAACCATGCAAGGCCGAGCAAGCCGGACAACACGACATTCACGAAAGAGCTGGTCTTAGACATGACAAACCTCCCCAGTCGTTAGAAGTATCTACCCGACGTCGATGCCATGACGTCTCGTTCAATAAGACGCATGTACGGTAAGGAGTTTTTTGAGGGCAGGATGGCTGACTTTCTGGCGTCTTCCACAATGGGCCGCCTCCAGTCACGGAATTATCAGTATTGCACAACGTACGAGGCAACGGCCCCTGTCAATTCTGACAGTCCACCGCAACTGAGTACCGTCTGCATTCACGCACGCCTTTCTCCATGGGCTATCCTGCGACGATCTTTCGGCGCGCTGCCGAAGGGTCGGCAGATGCTGCGCTGTCTGATCCTGACAGGGCCGACGGATTTTCATTAAAAGCCCGCGTTCCGTAATTGGTTTTTCCGTTTTTCGAGAATCGATCGATGGAGGAATGATCGTTGCGTTTCTGGATGTGTAGAAGATCGAATCAAACACACACGAGGAAACCACATTGGACTTAAAGCAACGGAGGACACCATGAGATGGCCACTGTTTACCTGGATGCTCGCAGGAGGGATTTTCGGTATGTTCTGGTTTGTGTATCTTTCGATCAAGCAACACGAGAAGCACTGGAAGCCGGCCGCCCAATACCTCGGACGGCACGGGAGGCGCCATCACCGAGACCGCACTATTGCAAACGCTTGATCGTTAGGAGGACAGTGTAAAGGCTCATCTGTGATGTGGCGCGTATGAATCCAGGTGAATTACAAAAACTTCCGTTGTTCGCTGGCGTCTCGCCCGAAGAGAGCAGCTGTCTGGAACAGGGCGAAGAGATCGCCGTGGCTGCCGGCGAGACCATCGCGGGGGAAGGGGATCCCGCGATCTATTTTTACGTGATTCTCGAAGGAGAGATCCGCGTCACTAAGACGTATGGGAATCAAAAGGTCGTGATGGCCGTCCATACAGCCGGAAAGTTCTTCGGGGAAGTGCCACTCCTGTTGGACATGCCCTACTTCGTCGATGGGCAGGCACGAACTCCATGCCGGCTGTTGCGATATTCCAAGGACCAGTTCTGGTCCCTCATGCGCATGTGCCCGTCTGCGGCGAAAGAGATCTTGCGAACCATGGCGGCACGACTGCGGGGATTGGAGGGGTTTTCTCAACGACGCGAAAAGCTGGTCTCGCTCGGCACGATGGCGGCCGGCCTCGCCCATGAGCTGAACAATCCCGCATCCGCGGCACGCCGAGCGGCGGCCGACTTGCTCACCGTCGCCAGCGGCCTGCCGTCCCTCGCCTGTCACCTGAATAAACAGCAGCTGTCTACCGAGCAATCCGATGCAGTCGCGGCGATCCAACGCGAGCTTGCCGCCCGTCCACGTCCGATGCCGCTTGATCCGCTGACCCGGACCGATCGAGAAGAAGAGGTGCTCGCGTGGCTTGAACAACAGCGCATCACCGATGCATGGAAACTCGCCAGCATCCTGGTGAACGCCGGTCTTGATCGCGCCTGGCTCGAGAAGATTGGCAAGCACTTTCCGGGGGAGACGCTTGGCGCGGTGCTGGGATGGATGACGGGCACGCTGTCAGTGCAGGACTTGACCCAACAGGTTGAACGCAGCACCGGCCGCATTGCGGAATTGGTCACTGCGGTGAAGTCTTATTCGTACGAGGGCCGCGCACCGGTGCAGGAGATCGATATTCACGAAGGCCTCGAGAACACGCTCACCATGCTGTCCCATAAACTCAAAGGCGTCACGCTGGTACGCGACTATGATCGGTCGCTCCCGGCGATTCCCGCCTACGGGACGGAGCTCAATCAGGTGTGGACGAATCTCATCGATAACGCGATCGATGCAGTGAACGGCCAGGGAGAGGTCCGAATCCGCACGCGCCGAGAGGATGACCACCTGCTCGTGGAGATCCACGATAACGGACCGGGCATCCCGGAGGACGTTCGCGCACACCTCTTTGAGCCGTTTTTTACTACCAAGGGGGTCGGGAAGGGGACCGGACTCGGGTTGATCATCAGCTATCGCATCGTGGGTGATCGCCACCGCGGAGAGCTGGAGTTTGAATCGCAGCCGGGACATACCGTGTTCATTGCCCGCTTGCCGATGACGCGCCAAGCACTGGAGCCATCAGTCGTGGCCAACGAGCCGCCCGAGGAGACTGTTTGAAACCCTTTCTGGTCACGGTGGATGACGATGCGGAAGTGTCGCGCGCGGTCGAGCGGGACCTTCGCCGCAAATACGGAGGAGAGTACCGGATACTCCGGGCTGAGTCAGGGTCAGAGGCGCTCGCCTCGCTGGAACAGCTCAAGCTGAGAAACGACACGGTCGCCCTGTTCTTGGCGGACCAGCGGATGCCCCAGATGACCGGCGTCGAATTTTTAGAGCATGCCATCGGCTTGTATCCGGACGCGAAACGAGCCTTGCTGACGGCGTATGCCGACACGGATGCGGCCATCCGCGCCATTAATGACGCGCAGGTTGACTATTATTTGTTGAAGCCCTGGCATCCGCCCGAGGAGCGCTTGTACCCAGTCATCGACGACCTCTTAGACGACTGGCATGCCTCCTTTAAGATGCCGTTTCAGGGCATCCGGGTGCTGGGTCATCGCTGGTCGCCTCAGACGCATCAGATCAAAGAATTCCTCGGCAGAAACCAAGTGCCCTATCAATGGCTCGACATCGAAAAAGATGCCGAGACCCGTTCCCTGCTCCAGTCTGCGCATGCCACTGAAGGGCAACTGCCCGTGGTCGTGTTTCCCGACGGCACGTCCCTGATTCAACCGACCACGTCCCAAGTTGCAGAAAAAGTCGGCTTTCGAATGAAGGCCGAACAGCCGTTCTATGACCTCATCGTCATTGGCGCTGGACCGGCCGGCTTGGCCGCTGCCGTCTACGGCGGATCCGAGGGACTCAAGACCGTGTTGATCGAACGTGAAGCGCCAGGCGGACAGGCCGGGATGAGCTCCAGAATTGAGAACTATCTGGGCTTTCCGGCCGGTCTCAGCGGTCAAGATCTCGCTCGGCGTGCCTTGACGCAAGCCCAGCGATTCGGCGTGGAGCTCTTGAATCCTCAGGAGGCCGTCAGTCTTCGGGTGGCCGGTCCGGCGCGCGTGGTGACACTGTCGGATGGCAGTGAACTCAGCGGGAAAACGGTGCTCATTACCACGGGCGTGTCCTATCGGTCGCTGAACGTGCCGGGAGTCCAGCAATTAACCGGCGCGGGGATCTACTATGGCGCTGGAATGGCAGAGGCCATCGCGTGCAAGGGCGAGGATGTCTACGTCGTCGGGGGAGCCAATTCTGCGGGGCAGGCGGCCGTCTATTTTGCTCGGTACGCTCGGCAAGTGACGATGCTCGTTCGCGGGGACTCCCTCACGCAAACCATGTCGCATTATTTGATCGAACGTCTCAAACAAACGTCGAATATCGTCGTCGAGACGAGCGTAGAAGTGGCCGAGGCCTATGGCACGTCGCGGCTGGAGTCGCTGGTGATCCAACACACGAAAACCACAGACCGCCGCACTGTGATCGCGCAGTCGTTGTTTATTCTCATCGGCGCGTCGCCGCATACCGACTGGCTCGGTGAAACCGTCCTTCGGGATGAGCATGGGTTCCTTGTCTCGGGTCCCGATTTGCTGCGGGACGGTTGTTTACCGTCGAACTGGCCCCTCGCGCGGCCGCCGTACTTGTTCGAAACGAACGTGCCGGGCGTATTTGTGGCCGGCGATGCGCGACATGGCTCGATCAAACGAGTGGCATCCGGCGTCGGTGAGGGCACGATTGCCGAGAAGATGATCGAACGCTACTTGGATGAGGTGTAGAAGGAACCAACATGGCCGAGCGACATGGTCATGAACCCGAACTCGTGATTACCGATCTCGATCACGTGCAGGGAGCCGCTGCAGCTCCACTCACGTTGGTGGAGTATGGCGATTTTGAATGCCCCTACTCACGCGAGGCGGTCAGGACTGTTGAGTTCTTGCAGCGTGAATTTGGCGGCAATCTTCGATTTGTGTACCGGCATTTTCCTCTCGCGGAGAAACATCCACATGCCATCCAGGCGGCGGAAGCGGCCGAAGCGGCCGCCGCACAGGGAGATTTTTGGTCGATGTATGTCATGTTGTTTGCTCACCAATGGGAACTTGAATACAGCAATCTGACGGACTATGCGGGGCGGCTTGAGCTGGATAAGGCGAGTTTCGGCGAGGCACTCAAGACGCACAAGTACTTTGATCGGGTCAGGGCCGATGTGGCCACAGGCCGTCGATATGGCGTGACAGGACCGCCGACATTTTTCATCAATGGTCATCGGCAGGATGGCGATGACGACGCACGTGCATTGACGAGCGCGGTCCGGAAGGTGCTCAGTTTGTAGCCGCAAAGACGGACAACGGTATGCAACAGGCGCTGGAATTTCTCCTCCATCATATCGAGTTGGTGCTGTTCCTGACCGTCCTCGCAGAGCAGATTGGCCTTCCCATCCCTGCGGTTCCGTTGCTGCTGGCCGCGGGGGCCGTTGCAGGCGACGGACAAGCAAGTCTGGTCGTGCTCACCACTCTCTCCGTTGCCGCATGCCTGCTCAGTGACATGGTCTGGTTTGAGCTAGGCCGTCATCGGGGCCGACAAACACTGACTCTGTTGTGCCGGATTGCTCTTGAACCTGATGCCTGTGTCAGGCGCACGGAGAATTTCTTTTTGATCCATGGGGTCCGAGCGCTGATTCTCGCAAAGTTCATCCCCGGGTTGAGCACACTCGCGCCGGCATTGGCCGGTCTCTTCAAAATCTCGATCGGACGATTCTTGGTATTTAATGGTGTCGGTGCGCTCCTCTGGAGCTTTTGCTTTCTTCTGCTCGGCTATGTGTTCAGCGACCAAATCGGTTATGTGGCTGAACTGGCGGTGCAATTCGGAAAGACGGCGACCGCGGTCGTCGCCATGGGCCTGGTGGGATATGTGCTCTATAAATATGTACACAGGCAAAGACTCTTGAGGGAGCTTCGCGTGGCCCGGATCAGTCCGACCGAGCTCAAGCAACTGATGGACGATGGCCATCAATCGGTGGTGGTGGATTTGCGCGGCACATTGGACCACGTCGCCGACCCCTATACGATCCCGGGTGCTCTGCGTATCTCCGCCGAAGAGCTTGAGGAACGTCATCACGATATTCCCCGAGACCGGGACGTTATTTTGTTCTGTGCTTGTCCAAACGAAGCTACCGCGGCGCGGATGGCGTTGATGTTGAAACGGAGAGGGATTACCCGTGTCCGGCCACTCGCCGGTGGTATCGACGCGTGGCGTGAATTGGCCTATCCGCTCGAGATGGTGGTTTCTAAAGAAGCTGCCGTCGTGGCTGCCGAGCTACAGACGTGAGGAATATAGGGACGCCTATGCCGCTCGACCGTTCTTCCCTCGGCCTTCGCCTTTAATCGCCTTACCTTCTCCCCGTCAGCACCCCAGGTTCGCCCGCTCGTCAAGCAGGTCCTTTTGCGACCTGCGATGACGGCTGTTTGGCCACACCTTGTCTAAGAGGGATGGGATGCTGCACGCGACTTGTGCCGCAGCTCGGGCACCGTACTGCTGAGCGGATGCGGTCGTGCTCCACGACGGCGAGCACTGTTCGACGGTCCGTTCAGCAAAGCTTCAACGGACCGAGTTGCACAGCCGAGCAGAGGCGAAGCATTGTACGGTCGAGATCGGCACTCGAGCGTGCAGGCATCCCACCCGTAATTTGCTTTGCTCTAGAGAAGCCAGCTGAGTAAGATGGGACCTAACACCGAGGGCGGCATGAGCGACGACGGAACTCCTCGACCCCAGTCCGATACCGATCCCGAAGAAACCCGCGAGTGGCTGGATTCCCTCGAGTATGTGCTCAAGGCTAAGGGCGCCGACCGCGCCACCTATCTCTTTGAGCGCCTCCGCGATCGGCTCGGCGCCAGCGGCGCCCAGGTCTCCGCGCCACTCAATACTCCCTACATCAACACCATCCCGGCCGCCCAGGAACCGCCCTACCCCGGCAATTTGGAAAT
>DASTFK010000011.1:0-2959 GCA_035719945.1 Nitrospira sp. | reverse complement strand
CCCCGTACTTGTCGTGCGAATAACGCCGTGCGAGTTTGATCGCCGCTTCATTGGCCTCCGCGCCGCTGTTGCAAAAAAAGACCTGGTCGGCAAATGAATGATCCACGAGCATTTGAGCCAGTCTTACCTGCGGCTCCGTGTAGTAGAGATTTGACGTGTGAATGAGCTGCGCCGCCTGCTTCTGAACCGCCAACACCAGGTCGGGATGTCCATGACCAAGCAGGTTCACGGCAATGCCCCCGACAAAATCCACATATTCGCGACCCTCCAGGTCGTAGACCTTCGTCCCCCGCCCCCTCACAATGGAGATCGGCTGACGTGCGTAGGTACCCATCAGATATTGTTCGGCGCTTTCTTTGAGTTCCTCGGTCGGCATGGAAGACGTATCCCCTTGTAAAGTAAGGGAAGCTAGCACAGGAATGCAGGTGAAAGCAAATGATCGAGCGGTGGAGCGATGAAGCGGGCTTCGGGCGCGGTGTCACCCGGGGTTATGGTACTCTCTGATCAATGAGAGCCTGCACGCAGTGTCAGCAGCAGAATCAAGACGACGCAAATTTTTGCTATCAATGCGGGAACGACTTGGGATCCTCGAACGCCGTTTCGGCCACATCGACGCCCTTTTCCAGTCGCACGGACGAGGACCTGTGGCGTGATTTCATCGGTCCGAACGCGGACCGCTATCTGGAGCAGTTCAAGAAGTTCGGCTCTCCGCAATCGCCTCGATTCGCGCTCACGTGGAACTGGCCAGCCTTTCTGTACGTCTCGTTTCTCTGGTTTCTGTACCGGAAAATGTATCTGTATGCGGCAGTGTACGCGATCGGCCCCATGGTCTCAACCTACCTGACTGGCGATATGACGAGCGGGATCGTTTGGAGTGTGGTCGCCGGCGCTACCGCCAACTATGTGTACTACTGGCATTGCCGTGAGCATGTTGCTGCCATCAAACAACACGCCTGGAATGATCCGACCCAACAGCATGCGGTATTGAAGGAAGAGGGCGGCGTGCAACCGTACGTCATCTGGGTCGGGGTCGTGTTCTATCTCCTCTTCTCGCTGACGATGTTCAAAATGCTTCAAGAAGGCGCCCTGGATGTCGACAAGGTTCCGAAGAAACCGGCCAAGACGGCTGGCAATGCCGAAGGCGTTAGCGCTGCCGCTGCCACGTGATCCAAGCCTGAAACCAGCCCCAGTCCTGCTCGTACGCCGCTCCTCCGGAATCCGCAGCCTCCTGTTTTTGCTCCAATTGCGTATAGGTGCGCGGCCAGTTTTTCTGCCACCAACTCTTGAGTTCATCAGGACCATAGGCCTGCCCGTTCGGGGCGAGAATCCCGGCTGCCGCGCAGAGCGGCGCAATGAGCGGCCAGTACCGGTCCTTGCCCAGCCCAAGGCTTCGAAAATGTTCCCGCAGCAAGAAGACCACCCAGAGTTCAGCGCTGTGCTTCTTGTTGTGCTTGAAAGGCTGTGTCTGTCTCAAGGGTACGGGGTCGAATGCCTTGACGATCGACGTATAGTCCGGTCCGCCATAGCTGCCGGCCGCTTCGGCAATCCCTTCGACGATGCTCGAGAGCTCCAATTCGGTCACGGGCGGAGCACTCATGCTCTGGCCGGAGAGACTCTCGGACACGGGGTTGGGCGTCGTGAGCAACTCGATCAAGGGTTTGAGTTCGCGCAGCCTGGTCGCCGCAGCCTTGAGCATCTGCTCCGATTCGAGCCAGTAATCGGCATCGTTCTTAGTGAGGCGCTCCCGGCCGGCGGGGGGAAGCACGGTGGGCACCCAGTACCGCGTCAGGACGAACAGCATGTAGTCGACTTGCCCGCCGACTTGCCCGATGCGATCGAGCAGACCGCCTGTTGCCGCGGCTTTTAAAAACGACTCCGCGCGATCGCGTACTTGTAGTCGCTCTCCCATTGTGATCCACCAGCTTTCGACGGCGCGCCAGCGGCTCTCGAACGACGGACCCGTGTTCATGGTGAACGCATCCTGCTGAAATCGTGCGGCATGGTACTGCCGCAGTAGGTCGAAAGCAACGCTTGACTTGGAGTCGTGATGCAGTATTCTTGGCCGGCGCAGCGTTGATCTACAGGGAGGGACATGCGATGGGACGTCTCGTCTTGCTCCGACACGGGGAATCGCAGTGGAATCTAGAGAACCGGTTTACCGGCTGGGTGGATGTGCCGCTTTCCTCGCGAGGCATCCAAGAAGCGAAAAATGCCGGTGACAAACTCCGTCCCTACCGATTCGATCGCGCGTTCACTTCCGTGTTGCAGCGGGCGAACGAGACGCTTCGACTGGCACTCGAGGTCATCGGACAGACCACGATTCCGACGGAACGGGACAAGGCGTTGAACGAACGGATGTACGGAGAACTGCAAGGCCTCAACAAGGCGGAAACGGCGAACAAATACGGGGAAGATCAGGTCAAGATCTGGCGTCGGAGTTATGACGTTCGCCCGCCGGGAGGCGAAAGCCTCAAGGACACCGCCGAGCGCGTGTTGCCCTACTTCGCCAAAGCGATCAAGCCGCACGTGATTGCAGGCGAAACGATTTTGATCGCCGCGCACGGAAACAGTCTCCGAGCGCTGGTGATGGAATTAGAACAGCTCACGAGGGAACAGATATTGGAGCTCAATATTCCAACGGGCGCCCCTCTGCTCTATGAACTCGACTCGAGCGGACGGGTGACCAGCCACCGTTATCTGTAGGGCAGCGCGGTGGTGCCCCTTCACGTCTCATGGCGCCGATCGGTCTGTCCTCAGCACTGGGCGCTCAAACCCTCGCTCTTGCCTCCATCCCTGAGGTCCACGAGTGTCTCTTTTCCGGATTCTCGTGGAGACCCTAGTTGTCCTCTTCCAGCCGTATCTCCATGCTGTAGATCCAGCCAACGGGTGGTTCCGTAGTGGAAGAGACGAGTCCACCCTTCACCGATGGAGGTTCTATGAAGATCGCATTCTGTTCTCT
>DASTFK010000010.1:0-8927 GCA_035719945.1 Nitrospira sp. | reverse complement strand
TGGAAAATTTTCGACCAGCTTTCGGCGCTGAGGAGTGCTCGAGTACGGACCACCCGCTCCCAAGCGATAAGATCGAGAAGCGTCACGTGGAGCGCCCCATCCGCCGTCGTGTTGTGACTCGGCGCAACCCACTCCTGATTTTTTATTTGCTTCGCGACGAGTCGATACCCTGCCACACGTCTGGGCACAATATCTGCCTCGCTGATTATGCGCGTCGTATGCATGCCCACTGGTACGAATATATTTTCGCGAAGAAAATCACCATAGAATTGCCCGGAGACACGCCCAATGATCATGCCGAGGAGTGCATAGCCGAGATTGCTGTACTGAAAGTGTTTACCTGGCCGATAACGGCGCGGAAGCGATGCGGTGAACAGCGCGAGCTCGTTCTCGGTGTAGTCGCGTCGGAGATTCAGCACTAATTCATCATCAGGCAGTCCCGATGTGTGCGTTAGTAAGTGCCGCACCGTGATCGATCCCCATCGCGCGGGAGAGGGAAGGTGGCGGGCTATCGGATCGTTGAGATCGAGCTTGTCTCGCTCCACCAACATCATGATCCCGGCCGCCGTAAATTGTTTCCCCAGCGATCCGGATTGAAAAACGCTCTCTCTTTGCGCCGGCACACAGTGCTCGATGTTGGCGACGCCGTACCCTTCGGCACGCAACGTTACTCCATTTTTGATGACCGCTACGGCCGCGCCGGGTATGTGCTGTGCCGCCATTTCCCCGCGTACAAATCGATCGATTTGCTCGTCGATGCTGTTGGACGGAGGCGCTACCTGAGCCAGAATGCAGAGCGATGCCAATGTTGCGTACAACATCGTAACCTCCTCTTTGAGCGAGGCCGTCAGCGTTCTTATCGGTCTCGCACCACCTTTTTTGCAAGGCCTGGGTCGCGCCCACACTCGCGCGGGGGCATGCGCGCTCGGCGCTATGACCCGTAACTCTGGTCAATGAGCGCCATTGGGGACTCTCCGACTCGCCGCATGCGTCTGTTCGTTGGCGCACCGTTCAAGAGCCTGTTCTGGCGCCTGATGGGGGTGAGGATCGGCCGGAAAGTCCATGATGGCTGCCCCGACCTGCATGCTAGAGGTGGTACGGCACTCAATCCCTGGCGTCGGCGCGCCCGAGCGCAGGTGGCAGCATACCCTCTGCGCATGGTGCGAGAGATCCGGACGGCTCACCAACTTGTCGACAAATGACGGATCAGCATTATTACCGCCTGACTGATCCTCGGGAGCTGGGTATCCTGCTGGTACGATCCTGCCTCTAGGGATCAGCAATTCTGCCTGATCGTAAGGCGAGCTCATTCTTTGTCAGATAGCGAGGAGACACGCTACACATGTCCGTCGTATGGAGTTGCAATGAGTGGGATCAACTGGAAGAAGTCATAGTAGGCAATCCGCTGCACGCGCGATTTCCCACACCAGACCGAAGCACCCAATTGGCGGAATTTTCCGATCGTTCGCTGGCCGAAATTCCGCGCGGCCCTTTTCCGCAACAAATCATTGAAGAGACTGAGGAGGATCTGAATGAGTTTGTTCGAATCCTGGAAGGATTAGGCATCACCGTCAAACGGCCGGAGACATGGCCGCACGACGCCAAATTCTCCACAATCCATTGGGAAGCCCAGGGTTACTACAATTATTGTCCCCGCGACATTCTGCTGGTGATCGGGGATCACATTATCGAAACGCCCAATGTCATCCGCAGCCGCGCCCAGGAAACGTTCAGCTATCGTCCGTTGCTCATGGACTATATGAGGTCAGGTGCAAAATGGTACAGCGCCCCCAAGCCAATGCTCTTGGACTCGCTTTTTGATGTCGATCTGACAAAGCCTGAGCCACGCAATGATGAGCCTGCCTTTGATGCAGCAAACGTCCTGCGTTTCGGTCAGGATCTGATCTATCTGGTCAGCGCCACCGGCAACGAGTTAGGCGGACACTGGTTACAGACTATTTTGGGCGATAAGTTTCGAATTCACTTTTTCAAAGATATTTACTACGGCAGTCATATTGATTCGACTTTTGTGGCCTTACGCCCCGGCTTGATCCTCTGCAATCCTGCTCGCGTCAACGATGATACGCTGCCAAAGATTCTGAAGCAGTGGAAAGTCATCTACAGTCCGCCGATGGAAAACACCCAGAGATTCGATGCCGATTATCTGTCCAAATCCATCGGGAGTGACTGGATCGACATGAATGCATTCAGCGTCAGTCCGAACCTGGTCGTGGTCGATCGTGATCAGACGGCGCTCATAAAATTACTGGAGAAGGAAGGGCTCGATGTCATCCCCATAAAACTGCGGCACGCCAAAATGTTGGGGGGCGGGCCCCATTGCGTCACCCTGGACGTGCGACGAGCCGGAACGCTCCAACGATACTTCGATTAGGACGGCGCTTTCGCCATGTTCAACTGGCGAACGAGATCATGATGGTCTCGGAAACTGCGGGCCGGACGTCATGAGCGCGTGAGGAAGGTCATTGTCGGGCATCGTTGCAACGGCCGCGTTTGCGAGTTTCGTCGTCCTGACCTTTGTAGCGTGGCGGCGCTACCTTTGGGCAGCGAAAGATGTGTCGCAGGTGGATACCTGTCCGTACGGCTTGACCGATGTCTTCGAAGATCACGACCTCGTCAATGTGCCGCATCAGAAAGGAGCTCGGTGGCTCACGGAGATCTTCAGCCGTTCGGCCCGGAAGTATCCCGACCTCACGGCCTTGCAAATCCCTCATACCGGGGAGTCACTGACTTTTGCCGAACTCGACGTGCGAGCGGAAAAGGTGGCTGCGGCCCTTTCTCCCTTCCTGACCGGTCCGGATCAGGTCGTGGCCGTGGCGATGTCGCAGGACAATTGGCAAATCGTGGCCGCTCACCTCGGCGTGCTGAAGGCTGGCGGTACCTTGCTCGTCCTCGACACCACGCTGCCGGACGCACTGATCACCCACATGCTCGACGACGCACGACCGGTGGTCATCCTGACGCGGGGGCAGGCCCGGTTCCGCGATCTGCCGACGCTCGACGTCCTGATGTTGCCGGAGAGGGTGCCTCCTCGCGTACCTCCGCGCTGGCTGGATGATCCGACGCAGCGGCTTGCGACGCTCTTTTACACGAGCGGAACCACTGGAATGCCCAAGGGCGTGGAGTGCCCGCACGCAGGTTACGTGAACCTGGCGTTGAGCTATGCCGACTACTTCGATCTCCTTCCCGGCATGGACGCGACCACGCTCACTTCGTCGCTGGGCTACGACGGGAGCATCTCCGAAATGTATAGCGCCTGGGTGTCGGGTTGCGCCGTGGTCATGCTGACCAAGGAGCAGGTCCGGTCTGGCCCGGACCTCGTCCCCGTGCTCCGCGAAGCCGAGGTCACGCTGCTGTTCTGTCCGCCGGTGCTGCTCACCACCCTCACGCCAACTCCGGAGATAGACCTGCCCTATCCCCTGTGCCGCTACATCGTGCCGGCGGGCGAAGCCTTCCCCGGGGCGCTCGTCGAGCCCTGGACGCGGGGCAGACGGCAGATCATCAACACGTACGGGCCCACCGAGGCGAGCACCGACACGAGCCGCCAGAGTTTGCGGCCGGGAGAGCCCATCACCATCGGCTCGCCATTCCCGAATGTCACCTACGTCATCCTCGACGTCGAGCAGCTCCGCCCGCTGCCCCACGGGGAGATCGGAGAGCTCTGTATCGGCGGAGTGCACGTTGCGCGGGGCTACCGCAACTTGCCGGAGGAAACCGCCCGGAAGTTCATCACGCACCCGCAGTTCGGCCGCCTGTACCGCACCGGTGACAAATGCAGGATCGATATTCAAACGCAGCGCGTGCACTTCCTTGGCCGGATCGACGCGCAGCTCAAAGTGCGCGGGCACCGCGTCGAGGTACAGGCCGTCGAGGATATCCTCCAGACGCAGTTCGATGAGATCGAAGCCGCCGTCCTGGACTACCAGAACGAAACGCTTGTCGCCTTCGTCGCCGCGCCTTCGGTGCGCGAAGGAGATATCTCGCTGGTCGCTCGGGCGCCGACGGGCTGGGCTGCCGGCGTGAAGGCAGTCCTCGCCAAACTGCTTCCGCCGCCGTCGATCCCGACAAGGATATTCCTTGTCGAAAAATTCGTCATGAAACCGGTTTCGGGAAAGATCGACCGCACGTGCTTGCCGAATCTATCTCGTCTGCTGAGAAACGCCGAGCCGGAAGCGGGCGATCCCTGCAGGGACACTGTGGCCGTCGCGAGGAACCGAGGCAACACGGACGTTGGGCCGTTTGATGTCGAAGCCGGCATGGCCCCCGAGTGCGATGAGGTGCTGGCGATCTGCAGGTCGATATTCGAGACCCCCTTGGGATTGGACGATGGTTTCGTTGAGGCTGGTGCGCACTCGATCACCATCGCGCGCTTGGCGCAGCGGCTGCAAGCCGCGGGGTGGGCGGTGCCGGTGCGAGCGCTGCTCGGTGATTGCAACACTGCCCGAAAGGTCGCCAGCCGCCTGCGCGCGCGCTCTCGGGACTCCAGGCCCGCGACGGCCCTGGTGAAATCCGCCGGCAGGAGCGCCTCGCGTGACGAGACCGCGGCAGAGGTGCTCTCCGTCGGATACTTCACCACCCTGCAGGTCCTCTTTGCGATCGTAGCGTATTCGCCGGCATTGGTGGCCCTTTTCGGCGCTCTCGGCTTCCTTGAATTCGGGGAGTTCTTCATGACCGCCAGCCTCGGCGAGCTCATTGTCGCAGGCTTTTTCCTGTACCTGCTGGGCCTCGCCGTGCCCTTCGCCACTCTGCTCTGGGTCATGATCATAAAGTTCTTCATGGGAGGTCACATCCGCAAGAACGATGTGACCCCGGGCGTGTACCCCAAGTGGAGCAGAATGCACCTGCGAACGTGGTGTATCGGACGGCTGGAGGACATGGTGCTGCTCCCCCTCGGTACGATGTATCGCAGTGCGCCGCTGATGGCGTTCGTGTTGCGAGAGCTCGGCGCGACGGTGGGGAACAATCTCCAGTGCGCGCCCGGTGCTTCCCTCTCCGGTCCCCTGGATTTGATCTCCATCGAGGACGATGTCGCGATCCAGACCGGGGCCTACATCCAGATGACCAGGTGGTCCGGGCAGCAGCTGCATGTCGGCCCTGTTCATCTTGGGACCGGTTGCAAAATCGGGATGCGAGCCGCCATCGCCGAAAATGTGACGGTCGGCCGCGGCAGCTGGATCACTCCGTTCACTCCCATTCTGAGCGACGTGGGTTCGCGGGAGATGTGGGAAGGGGCTCCCGCGCGCCTCAGCGGTCACTGCACGAAGCTCAAGCGCCCGGCGACGATCTGCCGATACGTGGGTCCGATCTGGCTGCTGGAGAGCCTCAACATCCTCATGCAAATCATCATGTCTTTCTGTCTCAGCGTCGTTCCTGCCGCGGCGATCTTGTGGTGCGCCCGCGGTTTCATGCTCGTGGAAGACATCGCGTTTCCCGGCTCATATTTCAGGATGGCGCCGCTGTCCGAGGTCGCCTCGAGTCTGACGATCGGCGCATTCATCACGACCTGGGGCACGATCGTCGTTACCTCCTTGCTGGGCTGCCTCTTCATTCGCTGCACGGCCACTTCGCCGGGACTGTTCCCATCGCGCGGCCTCAGGGCAGCTCTCCTGATGTACAGAATGACTGAGATGAACAGGATCCAGAGACTGTGGACCTGGACCATCACCGGACAATACCTGCGGGCGCTTGCGGGCATGCGCTTTCCGCGCCTGGGCGCGTCCGAATGCGACGTCATGTTCAATCTGGTCCCCGAGCTTGCCACGGCGGACTCGCAGGTGTTCTGGTCCAATGGCTGCTTCACGAACATGCTCGATTACGGCGCGGAGTACCTCGCGTTGCGCCGGCTCGACATGCCGCGAAATTTCTTCAGCGGCAATAATTGCGTGGCGGAGTACGGGCAATTCCCCGGCAACTTCCTCCTGGGCGTCTCCACGCCGGCCAGCGACATCGGCTTCCGTCGACAGATGCGGTCGCGGTCCGGTGCGCCGATCATCGTGGCGGGCAACCCGCCCGTGAAATTTGCGAGCGCGTCATTGGAGATGAAAAATGAAACACAAGGATTGCCGCGCTTTCCCCTTTTTCTGACCCGTGTCTTCCTCAATGATCTCTTCAGCATTGGCGTACTGCCCATCATCGAGGGGCTCGTCTTCACGATACTGTATGTTACTCTGTTGCGGTGGTCCGGACATTCGATCGCCAGCGCGTCCGTTGCTTTGACACTTGCCGCGATCAGCCTGGTGCTGTTCTGCATTGCGATCAAGAAGTTCCTCGCCGGCGGGGAATGGGGAGCCGATCACTCCACGCCCTTCTGGTCCTGGCGGCACTTCGCCTACTTCTTCGCACAGGACTGCTTTTCCGTCGGGTGCAGGAGGGCTCTGGACTTTTGCGCCGGAACGATTCTCTCGAATTTCGTTCTACGCTGGATGGGATGTCGGATCGGCCGCCGCACGATCTTGACCAGGCCGATGCAATGCTCCGACTGGAACGCAGTGAGCTTCGGCGATGATTGTGTTGTCGATGGTTTCCTCCAGTTTCACACGTTGGAGGACATGATGCTGAAGGTGAAGCGAACCCACATCCAGGATAGATGCACCGTCGCCTTCGGCGCCACGGTGATGGGAGGCTCGGTCATCGAGCGTGACACGACGCTCTTGCCGTTGTCTTTGGTGCTCAAGGAAATGACCTTGGCCACAGCCGCCTACGAGGGGAGTCCCGCCGAGCCTCGTGAGCGGTGCCGACCTTCGCCACCCATCGCTGCGCGCCGACGAAGCGGGCGGATATTTCCGAGTTGCGGGGAACGTTGCTAGGGCGGGATGATTTCTCGTCGAGTCATCATCCCGCTCTAAGTTGCTGTTTTGCGCGTGATCTTTTCTGAAAACCGGTTCCCACTTTTCGGGATCACGCGTTAGGTGACACAAAGACACTGCCATGGGCGGTCGCGATCCTGAAAAGAATTTCGAGGCCCTATGGAAGACCTTTTACAAACGGTATCCATTTTTCGACCTCAGGAAGGTCGACTGGAAAAAGCAGTATGCCACCTTCAGACCAAAAGTCACAAAGGACATCACCGACGAAGAGCTCTTCGATATCTTCTGCCGGATGATCGACCCGTTGGATGACGGGCATGTCGAGCTGATCGCCAAAGCAAGCGGGGATCGGAAGAAGCGCTACTTCAACCCCGAGCCTAAACCCAGATTCTGGCGGGAATTCACCAGCCGGCAGATCAAGCAGCTCTTCAAAACGACGGAGAAGACCCTTGTCGCCAACGGCTTCGGGAAGCTCGAAGAGACCCAAGCCTGGATGCTTCGCTATTGCAGGTCAAAGTCCTTCGGTTACATCCGGATTCTCGAGCTGGAAGGCGTCAAGAAGCGGCACTTGAGGGCCGCTCTGGACACGATTGCCGCTGACTTCGATAGCCTGGACGGCTTCATCATCGATATCCGCAACTGCCCGGGCGGCGACGACAGCACTGCAATAGAGATCATCAATCGGTTTTGCGACCGCAAGCGGGTTGCGTTCCACAGGCGGACAAAGATCGGCCCCGGCGAGCATGACCATACGCGTCTGAAGACCTGGTACCTCGAACCGCAAGGCAGGGCACAGTTCACCCGGCCGATCGTCCTCCTCACCTGCGATTCCGTTTTCAGCGGCGGCGAGGCTTTTGCCCTTGCAATCAGGGAACTGCCTCACGTTACGATTGTCGGAGACCATACCAACGGTATCTTTTCGTATCAGCTCGAGAAGAAACTCCCGAATGGCTGGGAATATAGTTTGTCGTACCAGACGTACTTCTCGGCTGACATGGTGTGCTACGAAGGCAAGGGCGTTCCCGTCGACATCCAGATGCTTAACCGGAAGGCCGATATCGAAAACGGTGTCGATCCGCTGATTACCCGCGCACTTGAAGTGCTGAAGTCCAAGGTAAGGCGTGCGATGATCGAATGATCACACGTAGCGAACAGGTTGCCGAGCGTGGTGGCACGGGCTGCGTAGATTGCAGGGGTTCAGAGGTTGCGGCGGATGCTCTCGTCATCGGAGCCCCACCGAGTGCGTCGTTTCACCTGATCAAAAATGCAGCGTCTCATCGCAGCCGTCCGATTCGCTGCCCGACCTGGCACTGCCCGCACTTCATCCCGCCGGCAGCGTGAAATGAAACACGGCGCCGCTGGGCGTGTTGTCCGTCGCCCATACGTTGCCGCCGTGAGCTTCGATGATCGACCGGCAGATCGACAGGCCCATCCCCATGCCGGCGGGCTTGGTCGTGAAGAAGGCCTTGAACAGCTGGTCGAGGTTGGTCGATCCGATGCCGTGACCGGAGTCCGCGACCTCGATGAGCACATGACCGGCTTCGTTTTGCCGCGACCGGATCGACAGCTCCCGCGGCCTGGCGGTGACGGATGCCATGGCCTGGATCGCGTTGATCACCAGGTTGATGACCACCTGCTGCAGCTGGACCCGATCGCCGACGACCGCCGGCAAGGCCGGCGCGAGGTCGAGCCGCACCGATGCGCCGTGCGCTTGTGCCTCGCGCGTCACCAGACGGACGACGCCTTGAATCAGCTCGTTGATGTCGAGCGGAGCCCGCTTGGGCGGGGTCTTCCTCGACAGCGCGCGAATCTCGAGGATGACGTCGCCCGCCCGCTGCGCATCGCTGATCATGTCCTCGACCGAGCTGCGCGCCTCGTCCAAAGCCGGGTTCTTCTGGCGCAGCCATTGCAGGCAGGCCGTTCCATTGGTGACGATGCCCGCGAGCGGCTGGTTCACCTCGTGCGCGATCCATGCCGTCAGCTCTCCGAGCGTGGTCATCCGCGCGACGTGGGCGAGCTCGGCTTGCGCCGCCTGCACCGCCTCTTCCGCCCGCCTGGCCGCGGTGATGTCCATCACCGCCCCCACAAACGACAGCACGCCTG
>DASTFK010000009.1:0-7661 GCA_035719945.1 Nitrospira sp. | reverse complement strand
ACGCGGAAGAGGCACAATGCCGACTCTTTGGTGATCGACGTGGGAACATCACGATAGAGAAAATCGATGTCAGCGCCGTATTGCTCGGACAACTCTCGACAGAGTCCCTTGATGGCTGCGACAAGACCCAGATGCTCGAGTTTGGCGGGATGAAGCTGATGCGAGAGTCGATGCACATCCGATGCAATCTCCCGGGTTAATCGTCGTAAATCCCCGATGTGACTAGGGATGTGACTAGGATGGGTGGCATCGGTTTCCGCGGTCAGTTCGAGCCGCTCAAGGCCGATCGACAGCAAGGCGAGCCGTTGATTGAAATCATCGTGGAGTTCTCGAGCGATGCGGCTGCGTTCTTCCTCCTGGGCGCTGATCAACCGGCCGGTCATTTCCTTCAGCGAGCGCTCGGCGCGTTTGCGTTCCGTGATGTCCACCATGACGCCGATCATCTCCTTCAACGTTCCGTCTTCGACGACGGCATGGATCGAGTCGTGGAACCAGACTTCTCGCCCGTCGGCGGCCACCATACGATATTCCAGCGCATGATGCCGTTTGTCGTGCGTCGCGCGACGGTACGACGCGACGGCTTTTAAGCGATCCTCGGGGTGAAGATGCGCCTCCCAGAAGGCTGGTTCGCAGAGCCATTGTGTAATCGGATATCCCAAAATGCTTTCCGCCCGCTTGCTCACATAGCTGGTTCGAAAGCTTCCGGCGTCTGCGCGCCACACGATGGCTTCCAACGAGTCCACCAGTTCTTCGTAGCGCCGTTGAGCCTGGCGTATCGCGGCCTCTGCCTGTTGCACCAACGCGAAGGCTTCCAGGGGATCGTTTGTCGGGGATGAAAGGGTGAGCATGAGCAATCTCCACTCCGGTCAATCTGATTTTGTCAGACAGTGGGAAGGGGAGCATGCACCTCTCTCTTTTTGGAGTCAAGGGGAGGAATAGGGTCTTGTCAGAGAGACCATGACGCATTCGAACAAGGGAAACCACTAGGTGCAGGGGGCAGGAAGCATGCCTAGGGGTTTCAACGTGGCCACCTGCCTGTCAAATGTGACAGTTTTCCCCAGTGAAACTCAGTTGTACAGTGCTCTTCGGAAAGGACCACGTATATTCCATTCGTTGCCGCGCTGCGAGGGCGATAGGCCAAGGTCGCGGCCTAACTTGTGAGTAAAGCACCCATGATGACTCATTGGCCGCAGCGACCAACAATCTACGAGATCAACACCTGGGTGTGGCTCCATGAACTGAGTGAACAAGCGCGACGTCCTATCACGCTTGGCGACGTGCCGACAACGGTATGGGACGGCCTGGCCTCGTACGGATTTGATGCTGTCTGGTTGATGGGGGTGTGGGAGCGAAGTCCGGCGGGTATCGCGGTGTCCATGCGAAACGACGCGCTTGTGACCGAATTCCGTCGGCTCTTACCTGATTTTACCGCTCAAGACAATGTCGGCTCCGCCTATTGCGTGAAGGATTACCGTGTGGACGCACGCTTGGGCGGTCCGAAAGGGTTGGCGCAGGCCAGATCGGAGTTGGCCGCACGGGGGATACGGTTGATCCTGGATTTTGTGCCCAACCATGTGGCGCCGGATCACTCGTGGGCAACCGAACATCCGGAATACTTCATTCAAGGCAGCGCACCCGAGTTGGCCGAACGGCCCAGTGAGTTTCTCCGGATCGGCGATCATGTGCTGGCTTGTGGGCGGGATCCCTATTTCCCTCCCTGGCAGGACGTTTTACAGTTGAACGCCTTCAGTCCGGATCTGCGGAAAGCCACCGTCGCAACGGTCCTGTCGATCGCTGACCAGTGCGACGGAATGCGCTGTGACATGGCGATGCTGCTGCTCAACCAGGTGTTTGAACGCACATGGGGGCAACGTGCCGGTGCCATGCCGCAGACCGAGTATTGGCGTGATGTGATCGGTGTCGTGAAGCAGCGGTATCCTGACGTGCTCTTTATGGCCGAGGCCTATTGGGATTTGGAATGGGAGCTGCAACAGCAAGGCTTCGACTTCTGCTACGACAAGCGGCTCTACGATCGCCTGGAGCACGACAACCCAGAAGCGATCAGGCTTCATCTTTGTGCCGAATCCGGCTATCAGCAGAAACTTGTCCGGTTCATCGAAAATCATGATGAGCCTCGTGCCGCAGCGACGTTCCCTGCGTTAAAGGCGCGGGCGGCGGCTGTCACGGTTTCCACCCTACAGGGCGCGGTGTTGTTCCACGACGGACAGTTCGAAGGGCGGCGCGTCCGACTTCCCGTGTTCTTGCGGCGTGGTCCGAAGGAGCCGACCGACCGCAACCTCCAGGAGTTTTACACGAAGCTTCTTCGAACCCTTCGCCGCGAGGATTTCAGGGAAGGGCAATGGCAGCTCTGCGAGCGGACGGGATGGCCCGATAACCACAGCTATGCCAACCTGGTGGCGTGGCGTTGGACTCATGAAGAGGCGGGCCACCTCATTGTCGTCAACCTGTCCGACCAGCCGGCGCAGGGCAGGGTCCGGATTCCTGCACCGGCTCTTGCCGGGAAAACCTGGCGCATGACAGATGAATTCAGCGGGACGTTCTTTGAGCGGGAGGGAAATGAACTGCAGCAAGACGGACTGTACGTCGATCTCGATGCATGGGGTTTTCATGTGCTGAAGTTCTGAGCGACGTCATGGCGCAGTGGTCCCGGAGTAGAGCAAATCGGCCCAAGGAGGTGGACATGTGGCAGAGACGGTCATGGGGTTCGCTTTTGATACTGACGGCCATGCTTTATTGGGGCTGCGCAGCACTGCAATCCATTGGCGGTACGGATGTCCTGACGGGGTTGCTGACCAACCAGTTGGGCGTCACATCGAATCAGGCGATGGGCGGCGTGGGATCCATTCTCAGCCTCGCAAAGGAACGGCTGTCGGGTATGGATTTCACCGCCTTGACCAATTTGATCCCCGGCGCAGATACCTACATGAAGACCGCGAAAGACCTGGGTGCCGTGACTGGACCGGTTGGTGATCGGGCCGGGTTAACGGCTGCCTTCTCACGGCTTGGGATGGGCTCCGATATGGTGCCGAGATTCACTCAGATTCTTTCCGATTTTGTCGGGAAAGCGGGAGGGCAACCGGCGAGTAATCTTCTGATGCAGGCGGTCAAGTAAATGGCGGGCGACCGCATGATCATTCGAGGTCTGAACCGGCATGGGTGGATGGCGATTCCAGCGGCCCTGCTGGTGGCCGCCTGCTCGTCCATGCCCAAGGATTTTGAGGCTCCCAGGGTCCACATTGCCGATATGGCTCCCAAAGAGATGACGCTCTTTGAGCAGCGATTCGACGTGAAGCTCCGAATCCAGAACGCCAACGACGCCGACCTCAGCATCAATGGCCTCCGGTTTGAGATTGAATTGAACGAGCGCGAGTTTGCCAACGGTATGTCGGGACAGCGCGTCAGCGTGCCGCGCTTCGGATCGGAGCTCGTCGACGTCGAAGTGTTTACGACCCTGGCGAGCTTCCTCCGGCAGGTGCAGGACCTCAATACCGGTGCTGGGCAGAAAGTCAGGTACCGGCTCAAAGGGACGGCGTTTGTGGAGTCTCCGGGCACATTCAAGGCGCCGTTCGACGAGCAGGGCGAGATCGAACTCAACCTTGGGGCTCGCGTCGACAAGCAGGAGTGAATCGCGCCGTCGCCGGAGTTAGGGAAAGGAGAGAAACACCGATGTTCGCACAGATGTCGCGTTTCCCAGTGCTGTGCGCTGGGATCACTGCCCTCCTGTCCACGGTGGGATCCAGTCCGGCGTTCTCGTCGGATGCGACGGCCCAGCAGCAGATCGTGGACAAGGCGCAACTGACGCTGGAGGCCTTTGCGTCCGATGGCCAGTTGAAGGATGTGTTCAAACAGCTGAGCAAGGAGGCAAGAGCGCTCTTCATCATTCCGCAGTTCATGCGGGGGGCCTTCATCTTCGGCGGCGCCGGCGGCAGCGGCGTGTTGATTGCGCGAGATGAAAGGACGGGAAAATGGGGAGACCCGGTGTTCTACAACATCGGATCGGCCAGCTTCGGCGCGCAGATCGGTGCCGACGTCTCTGAACTGGTCCTCGTCGTCCGGACCAAAAAAGGGTTGGAGGAGTTTTTCACAAACGACTTCAAGCTTGGGGCCAATGCCGGCATGGCGACCGGTCCGGTCGGCGGCGGGATGGCCGTTGCAGCGGATATCGTGTCCTACGCCAGAAAGAAAGGCGCCTTCGCCGGGATGGCCGTTGATGGGGCGTTCGTCTCTGTTTCAAACGATTCCAATCAGGCGTATTATGGGAAATCCGTGCGCCCGACCGACATCATTGTGAAGAAAGAGATTGGCAATCCCAAGTCCCTGCAGCTTCGGGCCGCCGCGGATAAGCTAATGAATTAGACGGCGAGCCGGAGATCTGTGAGCGCCATATCTAGATGAGCGAGAGGCCATGCGGTCGATCACCGGGCGCTGCAGTGCTGGCTGTGCTTCTCATGTTGAGTTGGAGCGGTTCTGGGTCGGCCCTTGGGCAAGTCAACCCCGACGATCCCTCAAAAGAGACCCCGTCGAATCCGGCGCAAGAGAACCCAGCCGCCGAGAACGAGCCTGAGGGGGCATCCCCATCCGAAAAGGAACCCGAACGCCGGATCTTCAAGCGGATCGGGCCGCAGCCCATGACGCCGGAGCAGCGCGAGGAGGCTGAACGGCTCCGCAAGGTCGCTGCGAAATACGGCACGGATCCCACGGCGATTGTGGGACGCATCCAACTTACCAGCCAATACCTCGATTTGACTCAGGGCGCAAACGCGACAGTATCGACAGTGCGCGTCGATCTCCCGTTTCGGAAGGATTTTCTGCTCCGAACGGACATGCCGTTCCTCAGGACAAGCGATCCCAATAACCCTGGAATGAGCGGTCACCGTGGCGCCAGCGATCTCTCCGTCACCGCCGGATGGCGCGCCTATAATACGCCCGAATACGCGCTCCTGGTTGGTGCAGTGTCCACGTTTCCAACCGCCGCCCAGGACACGCTCGGCTTTGGCAAATACACGGTTGGCCCCGCTATTGCCACTGCCCGGTTCCTTCCTCGATTGGAGTCATTCCTGATCGGCCTCTTGGCTTATCAAACGTCCGTGGGCGGGGATCCATCCAGAAAAGACGTCTCATTTTTCACCGCGACCGCGCAGGTCAATTCCTTCTGGGGCCAGCGCTGGTGGACCATTGTTCAATCAGTCTGGCAGGTGGATTTCGAGCGAAGCGCGAAGAGCAGCATGGTCATGGAATTCGAAGGCGGCAGAAACCTGATCGGGCGGTTCGGAGCCTACATTCGACCTGGGGTGGGAATTTATGGACGTGATGTCGCCGGAGCGTACATCTGGAACATCGAAGTCGGTGTCCGGTACATGTTCCCGAGTTTCTGACGGCTACTTTAGAGCTTCGGCGCCGCCGACGATGTCCATGAGTTCTTTGGTGATCGCGGCCTGCCGGGTTTTGTTGTAGTAAATCGTCAGTTTCTTGATGAGCTCGCCGGCATTGCGTGTCGCTCCGTCCATGGCCGTCATGCGGGCTCCCTGTTCGGCGGCCGACGATTCCAGCAGCATGCGATAAGCTTGGACGTGGAAATTGCGGTGCAGCAGTTGCTCCAACACGTCGGCTTCGCTCGGCTCGTATAGATAGCCGCCGGGCATCTGCTCCATCGTGTGTTCAACGTCTTTCACATCTGCAATCTCGACAACCCAATCAATCGGAAGCAGTCGTTCGACGACGACACGCTGCTGAATGGCGGATTTGAACTCGTTGTAGATCGCGTACACTGCATCGATTCGCCCGGTCACATAGTCGTCAATGGCTTGCAGCTCAGTCCCCAAGAGCATGCCGTGCTCGAACGAGAGCTTGTCGAAAATGTCCACCACTTCACGGCGGACCTTCCAGTGGCGTCTCCGGAAGAAATCGCGGCCTTTCTTACCGATGACCGCCACTTCCATCTGCATCCCTTTCGACTCGAACTCCTTCAGGGCGGCGGCCGCAGTGCGAAGGATGTTGGCGTTGAAGGCGCCACACAAGCCACGGTCACTCGTGACCACGGCGACGACAATGCGCCGCTCCTCCCGTTTCTTGAGCAAGGGATGCGCGTCTCGGTTCACGCGCCGGCTTAGCGTTCGAATAGTGTCCCGCATCTTGTGAGCGTACGGGCGGGCGGCGAGAATGCGGTCCTGCGTGCGCTTGAGCTTGGCCGCAGCGACCATCTTCATCGCTTTCGTGATCTTTTGCGTTTTCTTGACGGAATCGATCTTCCGCCTGACGGATTGGAGGCTTGGCATACAGGGTGATCCGAATGGGGAGCCGCACCGTACCATTTGGCTGGAAGGCAGGTCAAGGCAAGGAACAACGACATTGCGGTCTGACGGATCTCTGTTGTACCGTCGCGGCCTGGAAGACCATGAGGAGGTGTCGACATGCTCACCCATGAACTGTTGCGGGACGAGGGGATTCTGATCCTTCGGCCGCAGGGACCCCTTCAAGCGGGCGATTTCACCTCGCTTGCCACGGTTGTTGATCCGTATCTTGAGGAACACGGAAAATTACGCGGGATTATGGTTGACGCGCAGTCTTTTCCGGGGTGGGACTCGTTTGCCGCGCTGGTCTCCCACCTTGAGTTCGTTCGCGGCCATCATCGGCTGATCGGCAAGATCGCGGCGGTTTCTGACAGTCCCGTCCTCTCCTTAGTGCCCCAACTGGCCAAGCATTTTGTGAAGGCTGAGATTCGCCATTTCAATGCGAATGAACGTGTAGCGGCGCTGGCCTGGCTTCGGCAGTAAAATCCTTCCTTTCCTTTCTGGTCTATCGCTCGAATGAACAGACCGGTATGCGGTCAAAAACAGCCGTCCCGTGCGAAAGATGAAGGGCCCTCGGCAAGCTCCTAGGCATAGATTCCCGCTTCCGGGGGGGCCTGTCAAATTTGACAGTATTCTCGGTCTACATCCGCGCTGTAGAGTGCTTCTCCGGCTGCGCAGTGTTCGTACAGACAATGATGACGACTGACCGGCAAGAATTGCAGGGGAGGGCTCCGTCATGAAAACTCTCAGCGCTCACGAGCAACAACAGCAGCACATGAAGACACATCCCGGCTTCATTGCGGCACTGGATCAAAGCGGGGGCAGCACCCCCAACGCATTGCGTCTATACGGAATCAAAGAAAATGCGTGGTCCAACGAAGAGGAGATGTTTGCCATCGTGCATCAGATGCGTGCGCGCATCATGACCAGTCCAAGCTTTACCGGAGAACGGATCATTGCCGCCATCTTGTTCGAGAACACCATGGACAGGGAGATCGAGGGGCGACCTACTGCGGACTATTTATGGAACGTGAAGCGAGTGGTCCCTATTCTGAAAGTGGACAAAGGCCTTGCGCCTGAAAAAGACGGGGTCCAGTTGATGAAGCCCATGCCCGACCTGGCGGCACTCCTCGACAAAGCCAACACGAAGGGGATGTTCGGAACCAAGATGCGCTCAGTCATCAAAGAGGCCAACGCAGCGGGCATTAAGAGTATCGTGAGCCAGCAGTTCGAGGTTGCAGGGCAAATCCTCTCCGCCGGCCTCGTCCCGATCATCGAACCTGAAGTTGACATTCACTGCCGGGAGAAGGCCAAGGCGGAAGCCCTGCTCAAAGAGGCCATCTTGCAGGA
>DASTFK010000008.1:0-2780 GCA_035719945.1 Nitrospira sp. | reverse complement strand
GCGGAGGGAATCTCACCCGCATCGTTGTCAGGCTTGAGAAGTCGTATTTGACGACGACTTGATAGAAGGTGTTGCTGCCAACGAAAGCCTGCCCGTAAAGTTCGTATCTCGGTCCCTCTAGGCTACTCATTACTTTTGATTGGAGTTCCAAAGGAGTACTCCCATTCACGGCTTCGTAACTACTCACTTTTCTCATAGGCGACGCAGGCTAGCAGCACGCCTTCTGCGCAGCCAATGCAAAGCTCGTTCACGGCCCTTTGCTGGACTCAAAATACGCGAAAGTCCTCACAACTGCCGGCAACTTCAACTGACCCAACCGATCCCCCATTTGCAGTGGAACAGAGTTGCGCACTGCTGCTGAGCGAGAAGTTCGCATGAGGCCTGGGACAACGTGACGTTATCCGAGCGTGTGACACTCCCTGCGAAGGGTCGCTATCCTGACGCGTCCTTTATCCGCGGAACTCAGAATTTCTCCGGCAAGCCGATCCGAATCAGGAAGTCAGCGAGCATTTTCCAGCCGTCTCATTATTGCAATCGAGTAGCTCGGTCCGCCGAGGATCGCGTCAAATGCGGCTTGATGCTTCTCCAGGGACAGCTTTCATTCATGCGTGCCATGGTACCAAGTGCCATCTCCCTTCCGTTAAATGACGACGAGTTTGAGGCGCTGATGCTGCAACCAGACCCGGCATCGCGTGTGAAGGAGGATTCCAGAGGCTATTCCTGACCCTTCAAGACAACACCGATGCGAACACCAAAATCCTAGTGCTTCCTGTTCATTCAATTGAGAAGATAAATCGCTATGCTTTCGACTACGGGCAGGGAGAATGGGAAAGAACCCTCAAACGGATCTTCTCTCGAAGTCTCGGCGATGGACTCGATCAACTTCCCACGTAAGAGTTGTTCGTGGCAAGCCTCAGTTCACCTGAGCGCCGCAATCTTCAACTTGAAAGTGAAAACCAAGACGCCATGACCACCAAATCAAAACTGATCCTCGGCGGAATTCTGATCCTGTTCGGCATTATTTTCGCGATGCAGAACTCGACGGTCGTCCAGGTCCGGTTTCTAATCTGGTCGGTCCAGATGTCGCAGGCGCTGGTGATTTTCCTAACTGGCGCGGTCGGGACAATCATCGGGTTTCTCTTCAGCACGCGTTCAAGATATCGCGGCAATCTTGAGGCCCATTCGACTCACTGCGCCTTCGCCGTCAGCTTAGTGAGCAACCGGCTTTCAGGAGCCGTGGTTCTCCCGCCCCAGCCTGCGAATGTCTTGCCAGTCTTGGATTCTCCGGGCCTTTGCTCACGTCGTTATTTACCGCCGCGGCGGCTGATGAGGAGGGCTTACTGGTCCGCTCGCGGAGGACGTTCCTAATCCTGATCGTGTCCTGCTTTTTTGCCGCTCCAGGAGGAGAGGGCCTCGGCAGCGAGTTGGATGAAAAGCTGCTGGGCTTCGCGGCGCGGCTGGCCCGCTCCTGGTCGCCGGCGCACGTAGTGCCCGTCCAGCTGCATATCCCAGGCGGACGCGTTGTCACCTTCGTACACGTCGAGGATGCGTTCCAATTCAGCTTGAATGGCCGGATCAGTGGCGGGTGCCACGGTTTCCATACGATTGTTGAAGTTCCGGCGCATCCAGTCCGCCGAACCGAGGTAAAATTTGGGATTTCCGGCGTTCTCGAAGCGGTAAATGCGGCTATGTTCGAGAAACCGGCCCAGGATACTGAAGACGCGGATGGTGGGGGAGAGACCCGGCACCCCGGCCCGCAGGCAGCACAGGCCGCGCACGCAGAGCGTGATGGGAACGCCCGTCCGGCTCGCTTCATATAGTTCGCGGATAATCTCCGGGTCCTGCAGCTGATTGAGTTTGACGCGGATGCCACTGGGCCGGCCCGCCCGATGATGGTCCCCTTCGCGGCGGATCAGCTCGGTGAAGCGTTCGCGCATGTTGTGCGGAGCCACGAGCAGGGGCCCATAGTCCTCGACCGGAATCGCTCCGGTGAGTTCGTTGAACACAGTGGCTACGCTCGCGGCCAGGGCTGGTTCGCAACTGAGAATGCCGAGGTCCTCGTAAAGACGGGCCGTGACGTTGTGATAGTTCCCGGTGGACACGTGGACGTATTGACGCAATCCGTCCGGCTCCTCTCGCACCACGAGCCCCAGTTTGACGTGGGTTTTAAGCCGCTCCATGCCGTATTCCACATGCGCTCCCGCCTTTTCCAATTGTTCGCCCCACACGATGTTGGGCGCCTCGTCGAAGCGGGCCGTGATCTCGACCAACACGACGACCTGTTTGCCCCGGCGGGCCGCTTCAGTGAGGGCCTGGATAATGGGCGACCGTTCGCTCGTGCGGTAGATCGTCAGCTTGATGGCCAGCACTTGCGGATCGCGGGCGGCGGATTCGACGAAGCGCAGGACGGACGTGTCGAAATTCTGATAGGGATGGTGGAGCAGGATGTCTCCCGCCCGAATCTCCTCGAAGATGGCGCCCGTATCCTGCGCATCGAGCCGGTGGAGGCGCGGGTGATCGACAGGGCGGTGCTCGGGGTCGCGCAGGTGTTCGCAGTCCTCAGGCTGGAACTTGACTAGGTCAGTCAGCGCCAGGGGACTGTTCATGGGAATGATGTCGGCGGGACTGGCGGTGAGGTTTTCGGCCAGCCATGATTGCCGTTCTTTTGGCATGTCGCCGCTGATCTCGACCCGGACGATGCCGGCGAATTTGCGAGCGGTGAGCTCGGCGCTGACCATGCCGATGATGCTGCCAGGGGCGAGGTCCAGCTCCGTTTCGCC
>DASTFK010000007.1:0-3422 GCA_035719945.1 Nitrospira sp. | reverse complement strand
TCGAGGAAGTCCTGATTCATCGCGGGATCGCGTTGCTCCCAGTACCCGTGGGCCAGGTTCATCTGGATGACGGGATTGTTCGGATCGAGGGAGGCCGCTTTCTTGAACGCCTTGAGCGAGCCCTTGGTTCCCTCCAGCTTTTCCTGTTCGATGCCGAGATTATTCCAAAGGATTGCTACATAGGGGCGGGTGAGCGCATCGGCTTGTACAGCCTCAGGCAGGTCGTGCAGTTGCGCCTCAGCCGTCTTCAGGTTGCCTTTCTCGATCTCTTCCCGAATCGCTTCCAAGGTCCTCTGGTGCTTGGTATCGGGCATCCCGCCCGCATCAATGAGGCGCAGTTGTTTTTGAGCCGGTGCCGGAGGTTCCTCAGGAGGCAGTTCATAGGCCTGGTCACGGACGCGGTCCGTCCGATCGATCGGCGAGTTATGATCGATGGGTAGCGGTGGCGGAGTATGGATATAGACAGGTTTGAGGACCGTCTCGTAGACGATAAACAATCCCAACACGCCTGCAATCGGATAGAGGATATTGGAAATGTTTCGACGGTACATGAAGACCAACCATTTCAGTCTGCGGCCAGTCTAGCACTAAGGATCCCTACGCCAAAGAAATGTAAGGAAATCTACAGGAATCCCGGCATCCCAGGGGACGGCTTCCGTTGAGGAGGCATTAGGGCTGTGATAGGATCCGGCCTCAATGTGGCGCTCCCCCGAGCCCAATCCTCTCGCACACTTCCAGCAATGGTTGGACCGCCTTGCGCGTCCTATTGAATTCGCCAGCCGCGACGCGTTTGCCCATCTGCCCACGGTCAAAAATTTGAGCAACTTTGTCTCCTCGCAGGTACTGGGGGCGCTCTCAGACCGTGTCTATCCGAAATCCGTTGAAGCCGCCTTGCTCAACCTTCGAGCATTGTTTGTGGAGGACCAGGGGCGATTGACGACCGACGAGCAACAGCGCCGGTTGCTGGAGGCTGCCGCAATTGTGAAATCATTGCGCGCTGCCGCCCATGACCAGCGACAGGTGTGGGAGGAGCCGGAGCCGCTCAAGACCTCAGAGGATGAGTCTCGGCGAGTCCCTTCGCGTGACGTCGGTCATTTGCCGATCAGATTTGCCAAAGGTGTCGGCCCGAAACGCAGCTCGCTTATGGAGCGGTTGGGCATCGAAACCGTCGAAGATGCGCTCTGGACCGTGCCTTGGCGCTACGAAGACCGCTCGGTGATGACGCCACTGGGCGATCTGGTACCCGGCATGGTGACGGCCGTGTGTGCAACGGTGGCCAAAAGCACCGTCAAGCGAACGAGAAACAGGCGTTTTACGGTGTTGGAAGTAGGGTTGGAAGACCAGACGGGACGCATGCAGGCAGTGTTCTTCAACCAGCCGTATCTGGAGCAGGTGTTGGCCGTGGGCAGGTCGGTGATGATGAGCGGGCGCATCATTGCCGGACGACAGGGGTGGATGGTTCCCAGAATGGAAGTCTCTCAGTATGAAGTCGTGGGCGAAGACAGCGAGTTCACGCTGCATGTGGGGCGCATCGTACCGATTTACCATGAGACGAAAGGGTGGACGTCCCGCCAGATGCGCGTCCTGATGAAGGGACTGTTGGATGAGCACGCGGCAGGTCTCAAGGACACATTGCCGGTCGCTGTACGGGCCAGGCAGCGGCTGATGCCGGTGCAGAAGGCGCTGGCCGACGTACATTTTCCCAAACCCGGCGCCGATCTCCCGCCGTTCGACCAAGGCCGATCGCCGGCACACCGACGCCTGGCGTTCGAGGAGCTGTTCCTTCTGCAAGTGGCGCTCGCTACGCGGCAGCGGTCCGTCCAGATGGAGGAAAAAAGTTTGCAGTTCAATCCGAGGACGCCTCTCCTGGAAAGACTGGGACGCGCCCTGCCGTTTCAATTGACGGCTGCGCAGGATGTTGTCGTCCGAGAGATCTTTCGCGACATGCTCTCGCCTCGGCCGATGAACCGGTTGGTGCAGGGTGACGTGGGATCGGGAAAAACGGTCGTGGCGCTCCATGCGATCGTCATGGCCTGCGGTTCCGGCTATCAGGCCGCGCTCATGGCGCCCACCGAAATCCTGGCGGAACAGCACTACCGAAATCTGAGTCGACTCTTGGATGCGCTTGGGTTGAAGGCGGCACTGTTGCGCGGCAGCGATAAGGCGGCGGTCAAGAAATCTCAGCTGGCTCAGCTCTCCTCAGGTCAGATTCAGGTGGCGATCGGCACGCACGCCCTGATCCAGAAAGGCGTAAAGTTCCAGAAACTGGCGCTCGCGGTCGTGGATGAACAGCACAAGTTCGGAGTGCTGCAGCGCAAAACCTTGAGCGATAAAGGCTATAAGCCCGATGTGCTCGTTTTGACCGCCACGCCGATTCCGCGGACGCTGGCCATGACCGTCTACGGCGATCTGGACGTGTCGGTCATTGGTGCGCTGCCACCGGGACGGAAACCGGTCCGGACGTTTCTCTTCGGGGACGCACAGCGCCGGCGGGCCTATCAGATTCTCCGGGATGAATTGCACAATAAGCGGCAGGCCTATGTGGTGTATCCGCTGGTCGAGGAGTCCGAAAAATCCGATTTGCAGGCGGCGATTCAAGGGGCTGAGCGATTACAGAATGAAGAGTTCAAGGATTTTCGGGTCGGGCTCCTGCACGGCCGGATGAAGCAGGCTGAGAAGGAAGCGGTCATGGTGGATTTCATGGCAGGCAAGATCCATCTCTTGGTGGCGACGACCGTCATCGAGGTCGGTGTGGATGTCCCGAATGCGACCATCATGATGATCGAGCATGCCGAGCGCTTCGGTCTCGCGCAGCTCCACCAATTGCGGGGACGGGTCGGTCGAGCCGGGCACCAGTCCTACTGTCTGCTCATGGCGGCCACCTTCGGCCGCCGCCGGATGCCGCCGGGTAAACGGCCGACGGGAAATCAGGAGCCGGCGTCGTTGGTCAAAGAGCGGTTGGAGGCCTTGGTACGGTCGAACGACGGATTCGAGATTGCGGAGGAAGACCTGCGAATCAGAGGACCGGGTGAATTCTTTGGTTTTCGGCAATGGGGCATGCCAGAGTTCCGTGTGGCCAACATCGTGAGGGATGGCGATTTGCTGCAGCTGGCCAGGGCGGAAGCGTTTTCCTTGCTGAAGCAAGATCCCCAGTTGAGTGCGCCGGCGCATCAACGCATCAAGGAGATGATGCTGCGGAAGTGGGAAAAAAAGTTAGATTTGGGATCGGTGAGTTGATGGCGGTATGGAATGCCCGCATACTCAGGTGCCTCAGTTCGACCGTACAATGCTTCGCCACTGCTCGGCTGTGCAACTCGGTCCGTTGGCGCTTCGCGTGAACGGACCATCGCACAGTGCTCGCCGTCGTGCAGCACGACCGCATTGGCTCAGCAGTACGGTGCCCGAGCCTCGGCACAAGTCGT
>DASTFK010000006.1:0-4476 GCA_035719945.1 Nitrospira sp. | reverse complement strand
AAGGAGTCAGTGAAGGCTGAGGCTAGGGCAGGGCCAGACCTTTGATAATCTTGCCCGTTTCCGCATCCACACGCAGGCGCCGCAACTTATTGGTGGAATCGACGATCTCGATCTCGTAAAAGACGCGAGTCCCAGATTGCTTAAGTTCGGCACCCACGGCTTGTCCAGGTCCGTTCGTCTCAGCAATCTGAGCGGCTTGCGCAAGCGTCACTGTGGCGTGACGCAGCCAGTAGCTTTTTCCGTGCTCCTCCGCACAAGCACTCAACGTCAGAGCGGACAATCCGATCAGCAGGCTCCAGAATGTGCGGATGTGTCCTGCACTTTGCACAGCATCAGACTTCAGCGGCTGGCAACTCATATAGTCCTGGATATCCCTCATTTTCTTTTCCTGAACTAGCTGGGATATTCTACTTTTTTAGGTTGGCCTGGTCTATCTATCGAGAAATAAGGTGGGCAGTGAGAAGAGAAGGCTGCCCGCCATGCCACGAAACGATTGATGACACAGTTTTTGATTTCCGCGCCTGCTTGTTCTATGGTGACTACCAAATGAAGAAAGCCTCATGGTTTTTCTGGGCATTTGTCGGGCTTGCCTGGCTCGTCCTAAGCCTGCCTTTTTCGGGCGATTCCTTGAAGGCCCTCCTCGATATTCCGGATACCCCTCCAAGCTCGCAAGGTGAGATGGAAAAGCTCCTACAAAACACCATTTACGCCGCGAACTTCTCCATTCTGTCGATCCTTGTGTTGTACGGTTTGAATAGGGGCTGGCACAAGAGTGACGGGTATCCCAAGTTCTTGCAGCGGTTAGATTTGCAGGCGCGATTCACGAACTTGTTTGAAAACAAACTCGTCCTTGCTGCCACGAATACGGTGCTTGTACTGCTTGCTGTGGTCTTCTCCATCTTTCTCTTTCTGCATGGTCGAATGTTGGTTCGCGCCTAGGTTATTGATAAGGGCACAAGCATGGGCCGGTGAGGTCCGGTGGCGTATCCTCCTCGCTGTCGAATGGACACATGCTTCAAACCGCGACAAATCCTTGGACTGATCGCAAGGCCCTGATAGGCCGCTTTGCTCCTGGTCTCTCCCAGTTCCTTCATTATCGTCGTGAATGGCTCCGTGACGATGTGGTTGCCGGAATTTCAGTTGCCGCAGTAGCGGTACCGACGGCAATTGCGTATGCCCAACTCATCGGGTTTGATCCCATTGTCGGCCTCTACGCGGCCATCCTTCCTTTAGTGGCCTATGCGTTGTTCGGGACCTCGCGTCAACTCATCGTCAACCCGGACGCGGCGACCTGTGCCGTTTTTGCCGCCTCGGTGTTGCCGCTTGCAGCCGGCGATCACCAGGCGCTGCGTTCGCTGTCCATTGCGCTGGCGGTGTTGACGGGCCTCGTGTGTATCGCGGCGGGGCTCTTTAAGCTCGGCTTCGTGGCTGACTTTCTTGGGAAACCGATTCTGGTTGGATATCTGAACGGCGTGGCCATCAGCATTTTTCTCGGCCAGCTGGGGAAAGTGTTCGGCTTCTCTATGCATTCGCGAGGCATTGTCCCGCGGCTCATCGAGCTGACCGGGAAGTTACCACACACTCATCTGCCGACATTGACCGTCGGGCTGACAACTCTTGCGGTGATTCTAGCCGGCAAGCATTGGTGGCCGCGTGCGCCGGCGTCGCTGCTGGCCATGCTGGTGGCCGGGGCGGTGGTCTACGGGCTTGACCTGGAAGCCGGCGGAGTGAGCGTGGTGGGCCTCTTGCCGAGTGGACTGCCGGGGCTAACCTTTCCCGAATTCGATCCAGAATTGCTGAAACCGCTCCTTGGCGGCGCCCTGGGCGTCGCGCTCGTGAGCTTCAGTAGTAGCATGGTCACGGCAAGGAGTTTTGCCGCACGGAATCACTACGAGGTCGACGTGGATCAGGAGTTCATGGCATTGGGTGCCTGCCAAATCGCCTCTGGTTTATCGCAGGGCTTCGCCGTTGCCGGAGCTGACTCGCGAACGGCAGTCAACGATGACATGGGGGGCAAGACGCAGATGGTCGGCGTCATTGCCGCCGTCACGATGGTCGTCGTGCTCTTTTTCACGGAACCGCTGCGCTACCTGCCGGTGGCGGCATTAGGAGCCGTATTGATTGTGGCTGCGATTGGTTTGTTTGACCTACGCGCCCTGCAGAATATGTGGCGAGTCAACCGGGCCGAATGCGTCTTATCCGTGGTGACAACTTTCGGAGTGATCTGGCTTGATCTTCTGCATGGCATTCTCATGGCCGTCGTCGCAGCGTTGCTCTTGTTAATCAAGCGTGCCTCGCGACCACCGGATGCGATTTTAGGGCGGGTGCCTGGGATGAAAGGGTGGCATGCTCAGACACACCACGAAGACGCCGTCACTCATCCGGGCCTGCTGGTATATCGGTTTGGCTCGGCAATCGTATTTTTCAACGCCGGGTACTTCAAGAACCGAGTCCTGGAACTTGTCGGCGCTCATCCCGACGTCCGATGGCTCATTGTGGATGGAAGTACGATCAATCTGGTGGATGTCACCGGTGCAGAAATGCTCGAATCACTGACGAAAGAGTTGGCCGCAAGGAGCATCCGTTTCGGTCTGGCGAACGCACGCCGCGAAGTACGCACCACACTGGAGCGTGCCGGCGTGCTCAAGCAGATCGGACCAGAATTCATGTTTCCGACCCTCAACAGCGCAAGCGACGCGTTCCATTCCAAAATAAACGCGTGAATTCCACTTTTCCTCAGGCGATCTCCATCTTTCGTGGTTGCCAAGGAGAAGCAGGCCACGCAATGTCAGGCCCGCCATGCGTCGCCAAAGACTCGCTACGCTAGCTACTCCACCGTCGCTTCCAACAGCTTGCCAACGGACTCGAGTTTCGATGTGAGCTCCGTCGGCACACCGTGTCGCTCGTGCAGGAGTTCGGGCGAGTTATACGTGAGCCACACTTTGCCATCCTCGTCTTCCCATGCCAAGGCTTTCATGGGGAGGTCAATCGCAGCGGTAGGCTTGGCCACCATAAGAGCGGTCCCGCCCTTTGGGTTGCCAAAGATGAGCAACTCGGTAGGTCTCATGGCCAACCCCGCTTTCTTCGCCTCTCCGCCGTGATTAATCCGAGCAAAGATCTGCATCCCCTTCGCCGAGACCGCTCTCTCAATCCGGCCGATTGTTTCGGGGACAGAATATTTGCTGGGTTTTGTCACGACAGTACCACCACCGGCTAGAGCTGTACCCCCGGAGATGGCCGTGACCGCCAGGCTTGCGCATAGGAGACTGTTGAGGAGTTCATGAAGAAGTCTCATGGGCACTCCTTCTTGCTGAATGTGTGAGGTGTCCCTGTCTTTTTTCGCTCTGCTGGATTGGTGATTAGGCGATCATCGCCTCCACGATGCTCACGGCAGAATCCGTGGGCACGACCTTGGTCAACCGAAGTCCAGCCTTACTGAGGAGCGTTCGATACTCCGGCTCGGTCCGTTCCTGGCCGCCGGGACCGACGAGCATCATCATGTCGAGCATCTTGCCGGGGTGCGGTGCATTGCCGGACGGCAGAACCATTTCGATGATCAAGACGCGGCTGGCCGGTGCCATGGCGTGTCGGCAGTGGCCCAGGATTGTCAGGCATTGCGCCTCAGTCCAATCGTGAATAATGTGCGAGAACAGATACGCGTCGCCACCGCTTGGCGCACCGTCGAAGAAACTCCCGGGTTTGACCGTTACGCGATCAGCCACCCCGCGAGCCTGCAGCAATGCTGGAGCATCACGGACAACATGCGGGAGGTCATAGAGAATGCCGCGCAGGCCGGGATATCGCCCAAGGATCGCAGCCAAAAGATTCCCCGTCGCCCCGCCGATGTCTACGACTGTTTTCATGGCGGAGAAATCGTAGGCCGCTGCCACTGCCGTCGGTTCGGCTCCATGAAAACTCACCATGGTCTCGCTGAACAGCGAAGCTTCTTCAGGATGCTGTGCCAGCCAGTCGAAAATGGGCACGCCAAGGGTCTGTTCCAATCCTGGCTTTCCGGTCTGGACCGACTCAAGCAAGCGTGTCCATCCGTTCGTCATCCAAGGGCTCGCCAGCGTGAGGATGGCTGCCCGCGCCGAGCCCGGAGCGCCGGTCTGCAGCGCCGCACCGAGCGGCGTCAACGTGAAGTGGCCTGCTCCGTCTTCAGTCACGAGCCCAAGATGCCCGAGCGTCCGGAGGAAGCGTCCGAGGGAAAGGGAATGGGTCTTCGTGGCGGCGGCTAGGTCATCAACTCTGGTCCGCCCGTTGGCCAGATGATCGGCAAGGCCCAATTTGGCGGCGACGTATAGGACATGCGACATCCAATGCGCTGTACCCATCTGGACCAGTTGTGCATGAGGCGGAAGCGACGCGGTGTGGGGTTCTGGCATGCTGGGCCTCCGGTTGTGAATGCGGACTGCGGAGGGGAGTCTAGCGCAAAGCAGAGGAAGGGTGCATCCAAGATTTAGAACCGGTAAAAGG
>DASTFK010000005.1:0-2021 GCA_035719945.1 Nitrospira sp. | reverse complement strand
TCGCCTGGCGAAAATGTCGGCGATGACGGCATTGGCCCGATTGGTCAAGTCATCTGCTCGGTGAACCTCGCTGCTGCCGCTGTGATGTCGGGGGCGCTGCAGACGGCGGAGATCACGGCGATCCCGTTCGCGCCGGCCTCCACGAGCGGGCGCACATGCTGCGGCTGAATGCCTCCGATGGCGAACACGGGGAGCGAGGTGAGCGCCCGCACGCGTGTGAGTCCTTCGACGCCCACCACCGGATCATGATCGGTTTTGGAGGCGGGCGTGAAGATCGGGCCAAACCCGATATAGTCCGGGCGCAACTGCTCAGCCTCTTTCACCTGGCCGGCGTTATGCGTGGAGAGTCCGATGTATTTCTGCCCTCCGAGGAGCTGTCGGGCTTTGAGGTACGGCAGGTCTGACTGGCCGAGGTGGACACCGTCGGCATCGATGGCCAGTGCCAGATCGCAGCGGTCGTTGACGAGAAACAGGACGTTCAGTTCCCTGGCTCGTCTGCGCAACGGCCCGGCCTCGGTCAAGGCGTCTTTCATGGACGCCGTCTTGTTGCGGTACTGGAAAATCCTGACGTGACCGGCGGCCGCCGCATTCAGGACCTCCATGAGCGGTCGATCCGGCCGAACCGACGGGTCGAGGATCACATAGAGACCCGCAAGGGGAATGGCTCGCTCGCGACCAGAGGTCATGAACCGGCATTGTAGCGTGCGCCATTGAAAGGACGCCAGCGAACACCCGTGACCAGTCGTGTCGACCGTCCCATGCGCTCACTTGCCTTCACGGGTTTCGTCACCATGCTCGTACCGTGGGCGATGGGCTGTGATTCACCTGAGCAAACGGTCCAGATCGTGGCAGAGGATTTTCGCTTTACTCCGGCCGAAGTGCGAGTGGCGGCTGAGCGGCCGATCCGACTGAGGATTGTCAATGCAGGTCGGGAGCCGCATGAGTTCAAGAGCGAGCTGTTGGCGCATCAACCCGGACCCACGGGCACGCCGTCCAGCAGTTTACCGGTGTTGCCCAACCACAAGGCTGAGACCGTCGTTCGAACCATTCCCGGTGTCTATCTCTTTTACTGCGCGATCCGCGGGCATGCCGGTATGGGCGGCACTATTATTGTCGAGTGAGGTATTGCGGTCGATGACAAGAGCAGGCCGGAGTGGCAGCGTCAGCCGGCGAGAAAACGCTCGAGGTAGGTGGTTGAAACGTGACCCTTTTGAAAGTCCGGATCGTTCAGGATCCGTTTGTGAAGCGGGATCGTCGTCTTGATCCCTTCGATCACAAATTCATCGAGCGCCCGACGCATGCGGGCCATGGCTTCTTGACGGTCCCGGCCATGCGTAATGAGCTTGGCGATCATCGAATCATAGTGTGGGACGACCAGTGCATTCGATTCCATAGCCGAATCGACCCGGACGCCGAAGCCGCCCGGGGCGCTGTAGCGCGTGATCAATCCGGGGGATGGCGTGAACTTTTCGGGGTCTTCGGCGTTGATCCGGCATTCAAGGCTGTGCCCGTTGAGCCGAATATCGGGCTGCTTGAAGGAAAGCGGCTGGCCGTCGGCAAGCCTGATCTGCTCCTTGATGAGATCGATGCCTGTCACCATTTCGGTGATGGGATGCTCCACTTGGATACGGGTGTTCACTTCCATGAAGAAGAAGTTGTGGTCCTTGTCGAGCAGGAATTCCACCGTTCCTAGATTGCGGTAGTGCACCGCTTTCATCGCATCCACGGCCACGCGCCCGATCTCGCGGCGAAGTTTCTCATCCACGGCCGGCGACGGCGTTTCTTCCACGAGTTTCTGGTGACGCCGTTGAATCGAGCAATCACGCTCCCCCAGATACACGACGTGGCCGCGAGCATCCGCCGCAATCTGCACCTCGATGTGGCGAGGTTCTAGGAAATATCGCTCGAGATACACACTGTCGTTGCCGAAGGTCGATTTGGCCTCCGCTTGGACCGCCTGGAAGGCACGACCGAGCTCATCGGTACTGTTCACGACCCGCATGCCGCGCCCGCCACCGCCA
>DASTFK010000004.1:0-2097 GCA_035719945.1 Nitrospira sp. | reverse complement strand
CGGAAACCGAAAAGATCACCGAATACCGGAATCCGTTGCAGTGGGAGGCGCCTTACGACGTCGTGGCCGACCGCAACGGTGAGGCATGGGAGGTCAACGAGACCTCCGATCGCGTCGGGCGGCTCGATCCGCGGACGGCCGAGATCACCAACTATCTGCTGCCGCGCAACGGCAACATCCGGCGTGTATTCGTGGACGACCGTTCCAACCCGGTGACGGTGTGGATCGGCAATAACCTGGCAGCGTCCATCGTGAAGATCGAACCGCTGGATTAGGGCCGACCACGTTGCAGACGAAGCAATCGGCTCCAGGCTTTCGGGGCACCACTGTGCTCAACCTGCGGCTTGCGTGAGATCGGAGGGGCAGGCGCGCGGGGTGGCGCGCCGCTATGCGCCGCCTTCGGGCTTGCGGTGTACCAGCCGGATGGCTGCGCGCGGCTTCGATTGAGAGCCGGGACGGCAGGCCGCGTCTATCATCTGCAGCAGGCTGTTCAGCAGCGCGGGCGCCTGCGGCCCCACGGCCCAATAGAAGTCATCAGGGAAGTCTTCGGCATAAGCATCAATGGTCTTAGCGAGAATTTCGCGTTTGGTGGGGTCGGCGGCCTGGATCACGCCCTCGATGGCATCGAGCAGCTCGTAAACGCCGACCACCTCATCTTCGTGCTCAGCCATAATTGCCTCCCTGGCGGCGCGTCCTGAGGGACCATGGCATAGGCCAGCCGATCCCTGCCAGTTTCTCCTACGACATCCCCGGCCGCGCAATCGAGCCTCGGGCGCGAGCAAAAATCACGGCCGATGGAACCAGCGGCCGTGAGTTGGAGACTTCGACGCTTGGGCGTCTGCTCAGGAGGAGATTACCGGATCAAGGAACGGACACCGGAAATGGCGCGGCGCTCGACAGCGGGCTCCGACTTCGTCGTCACGGGGCATTGTACGATCTCGATGAAGGCCCAGGTCTGGACACCCGCATCGACCAGTGAGTCCAACACCTTGCCGCAAGCGCCGCCCCAGAGGAGACCACGGCTTGAGCCGGAATAGCCTTTACGATCCTCCAGATTGCGCGTGCTGTCGCGCAAGCTCACGCTCCAACGCGCACGCAGGATTTCGTGGGGTTTGATCGTGCCGTCGGGCTCAGCCGACTGCGGGGGAAGGTTGAAGTTCAAATCGGAATAACGCTGGGAATCCATGCGCCCGACTGCGACCCAACCGTGGCCCAATTCATCTTCATCGGTGCTGTTTGCGGCCCGTGTTTCCGTATTTGGGATCAGGCTGGGCAGATTTCCTGTCCAGTAGAGATTCTTCTCGTCCGCGACAGTGTCCTGCTCCATCGTGATGGCAATGAACTCATTGCTGAGCTTGACATCCGAGAGGCTGTTGTAAATCTCCAGCCAATGGCTGCGATGGGCCCGGCGGCTTTCAAACGATGGGGCATCACCAGCCATCTTATCCTTTTTGTCCAGGAAGACGACCTCGATCGCCTGCTTGAGCAGTTCATCCCGGGTCTTTGATTTTTCCAGTGCCTGGTTCGCGAGCACGCTCGCTATGCCGAGGACGACGGGAATGAAGACCGCGGCGAAAATCTTGGAAAGGCTTTCGACTTTTTCCCAGCAATCGCGATCTGCCATGACGCACCCCTGTCAGTTGAATCAGCGAACGGTGAGAGGAGTGTACAGACCGCACTATTTGGTTGCCTGTGACCGCGATCACACAATGACGCATTGGGGGGGCGGTGTGGCGGAAATGACTGCTGCCGGCATGCCCTCGCGCATCAGCGCAAGCGCCGGCTGACCCCGAAGAGGCGGTCAAACGCATCTATTTGGCTGAAATTATTTTACTACGCCGCGGATGCGGTATTGACTACGTAACGGGTTTATAGTATATGATTTGCCATCCTCGCTCATGGAGGGGCGTCTTCTAGAGACGATCCTGTAGGCGGAGCGGGGAGTGGCGTCCTGCAGCCGCGGCTCGTAACCGCGGGCTCGGGAGGTCCGGGACACCGCCCGCCAGGCATGATGACCTGGCTGCGAGGAGCTCGCTGCACGGATCCGGAGGCAATGCCGGAGATGGAAGCGCGGCCCCCGGCCGAAAATCGCCACGG
>DASTFK010000003.1:0-6537 GCA_035719945.1 Nitrospira sp. | reverse complement strand
TCGTCGATCGTCAGCTCGGCACGGCCATATTCCCGATGCTTGGACTTTGCCACCTCGCCGCCGGACAAATGCGTGACGAGTTGCATGCCATAACAGATGCCCAGGACCGGGATGCCCTGCTCAAAGAGCTCTTTTGAAACGCTTGGCGCCTTCTTCTCATAGACACTTGACGGGCCGCCGGACAAGACGATGCCCCGCGGGCGGTAGGCCAGCACAGTCGCCAACGGCACGGTGCAGGGAAGGATTTGCGAATAGACCTGCGCTTCACGAATGCGTCGGGCGATGAGCTGCGTGTACTGGGATCCGAAATCCAGGACCAGGATTCTGTCGTGCCAAAGTTCCATGAAATTCGCTTTCAAGCAGTTAGTTGTGAGCGGTCAACAGCGTGACACCAACAGCGGGCCAATGACGAGTGCTGATTGGGGAAGGGCTGACAGCCGACGGATGAACGCTGATGGCGTTATTCCCAATCCATGCGATAGTTCGGCGCTTCTTTGGTAATGATGACGTCGTGCACATGGCTTTCGCGGAGTCCCGCGACCGTCTGGCGGATGAACGTCGCATTCTTTTGGAGATCGGGAATCGTCTTGCATCCGCAATACCCCATCCCGGACTTGAGGCCTCCGACGAGCTGGTAGATGACCGCCGACAAGGGTCCCTTGTACGGCACGCGTCCTTCGATGCCTTCCGGCACGAGTTTTTGGGGCGGACGCCCGCTCTGGCCATACCGATCGCCGCCGCCTCGTTCCATGGCGCCGATCGATCCCATGCCTCGGTACACCTTGTACGTTCTCGCCTGGTAAAGCACGGTCTCTCCAGGGGACTCCTCTGTCCCGGCGAGTAATCCGCCCAACATGACCACGGAGGCCCCGGCCGCCAGTGCTTTGCTGATATCACCTGAAAACTTGACGCCCCCATCCGCCACAATCGGGACTCCGCTGCCCTCGAGCACCTTGGCGCAATCGGCAATCGCGGTCAGTTGCGGCATTCCTGAACCGGACACGATGCGCGTGGTACAAATCGACCCGGGTCCCACGCCGACCTTGACCGCATCGACTCCGGCGTTCAGCAAATCTTTGGCCGCCTCCGCAGTGGCGATGTTGCCGGCCACCAATTCCACGGTCGGATGCTGCTTCTTGATCATTTTGACGGTGTCAACAACCGCCTGCGCGTGGCCGTGCGCCGTGTCAACCACGATGAGATCGACGCCGGCTTTTTTGAGATGCGCAAGCCGTTCTTCCGTCTCCGCTCCGACACCGACGGCCGCGCCGACGCGCAACCGGCCATGGGCATCCTTGCAGGCATTCGGATATTTGATCCGCTTCTCGATGTCCTTGATGGTGATCAGTCCCTTGAGGTCGCCCTGCTTGTTAACCACTGGCAGCTTTTCGATCCGATGCTCATGCAGGATCTCGCGGGCCTTTTCGAGGCTGGTCCCTTCCGGCGCCGTGATCAACTTATCCCGCTTCATGACCTGGGACACCTTGAGATCCAGGCGGGTCTCGAACCGGAGATCGCGATTCGTCAGGATCCCAACCAGTTTCTTATTCTTGGTGACGGGGATGCCCGAGATGCGGTACTTCGCCATCAACTCGTGGGCGTCGCGGATGGTCTGATCCGGCGAGATTGTGACCGGATCCAGAATCATCCCGCTTTCAGATTTCTTGACCCGGTCGACTTCCGCCGCTTGATCGGCGGGGGTCAGGACTCGGTGAATGATGCCGACTCCCCCTTCACGCGCCATGGCGATCGCCAGCCGCGATTCTGTGACCGTGTCCATTGCGGAGCTGATGATGGGGATATTGAGTTGGATGTTCCGCGTGAGGTGCGTGCGGACATCGACTTCGCTGGGCAGGACGGCGGATTTCGAAGGCACCAGAACCACATCGTCATACGTGAGTCCGAGGCGTGGTTCTTTCTCGAGCATAGTCCTCCGTGGCCGGGGCCGTCAGGCCTTTTGGGGTTGTTGTGCTTTCTCGATTTCCGCCGCTGCTTCCGCTGCTTCCTGCAGCCGCTCGCTGCCTTCGTCAGCCGGCATGAACTGCTGCACGCGGGTGTTGCCGCTGTCGACGACGAACACGCTGCCCCTCGCATCGACCGCAAGTCCATACGGGAAATTGAATTGGCCGTCGCCGTTGCCGTACCCGCCCCACTGCGTGATGAAGTTGCCTTCTTTGTCGAATTTTTCGATGCGGTGATTGCCGGTGTCCGTCACGTACACGTCTCCGGCTGCGTCGAGTGCAATACCCCAGGGTGACCGCAACTGTCCGGCCTCTTGCGACAAGGGGCTGCTCGCGTGCCCCGCCTCCGCACTGCCGCCCCACTTCGTCAATAACTGGGGCAACACGTTCGTGCTGGTATCGAACTTCTGCACCCGGTGATTGCCCATGTCCACGACATAGACGGCGCCGTCAGATTGATCGACGGCAACGCCTCGCGGAAAATAGAACTGACCGTCGCCGTTGCCGAAGCTGCCCCACGACATGATGAATTCGCCGGTCATGTCGAATTTCTGCACCCGGAAGTTGGCGCTGTCGACGACGTAGACATACCCGCGCACGCGATCCACGGCAATACCCCATGGGGAGTTGAACTGACCCTCGCCGTTGCCGCGCGAGCCGAACTTCATGAGGTAGCCACCCAGCTTGCCGTCGAATTTCTGGACGCGGTGGTTGTTCGTATCGACGACCCACACGTCGCCTTTTCCGTCGCAGGCGATACCGGTCGGGTTATGGAAATTGGCATTCGCGGCGCCGAAGTTGCCCCAAAGGATAATGAAGTTGCCGGTATTGTCGAATTTCTGAACGCGGTTGTTCCCGTTGTCCACGACGAAGAGAGCCCCTTGCTGGTCCGCGCACAGGCCGTAGATCGGCGCCATGAACTCGCCGCCGTGGAGGAGCGACGCGCCGCGGCCAGACCGCCCCCAATGCGACACGCAGAGGTAGCCCGAGGTATTGACCAGAATCGTCGCGCTGGCAGGCGTCGACACGTTCCCGCCGACGTCCTTGAACCAGACGTAAATCGTCTTCTGGCCGTCGCTCGGAGACAGGATGAACGGAATCGTGGCGCCGAATTTCAATGCCGGCGTCACGTCGACCCATCCCGGCGTGCCGGCCATCGGTGTCATCGGCGCTTCGGACACATAATAGGCGCCGACGCCCGTGTCGATGTCGTTCGCGGAAATGGTCACGACCACTTCCGGCGTATTGGTCATGAACGCGCCGTGATTGATGACCGCATAGGAATTCTGCGGCGCCGTAATGTCGATCAGCACCGGCGTGGCGGACACTTGATTCGAGAGCTCGCTTTCGACCTCCTCCTCGAATACCGCCGCCACGGAATAGAAATAGGCCGTGTCGTTGGTGAGACCACTATGCGTGAAGGGATTGGTCACACCCTCGATCTTGGTTCCGCTTTGCTTCGTCAGCTGCGGAGAGGTGTTGAAGTACAGGTTGTAGGAAATCGCGCCGGGTACCTCCAGCCAGCTGAGGAAGGTTTCCGTATCGCCGGCCTTCACCGCAACGTTGCTCGGAGGCGGCGTGACGGTGGTCGCCTGAGACTTCGGCTTTTCATCCTTGCCCCGATTGATCTCTTCGTCGGTCGGCACATACTTCAAGACGCGGTTGTTGCCGCTGTCGACCACATAGACACACCCTTCTTTGTCGACGGCGATCCCGTAGGGAAAATTCAATTGGCCTTCCGATTTGCCGCGGTTGCCCCAGGCGCAGAGGAAGGTGCCGTTGCCGTCGAACTTCTGGATCCGGTGATTGCCGGTGTCCACAACATAGACGTTCCCCAGCGCGTCGCAGGCGATGCCCCACGGCGTTTTGAACTGTCCGGGCCCCGCGCCCTCCCGCCCCCACTTCGTCAGGAAGCTGCCGCGGGCGTCGAATTTTTGAACACGGTTGTTGCCTTCATCGGCCACATAGATATTGCCGACGAAGTCGACCGCCACGCCCCGCGGGAAAAAGAACGCTCCATCGAAGCTTCCGTCGCGCCCCCACTTCACGAGAGGCGTGCCGTCCGCTTTGAATTTTTGAATGCGGGCATTACTCGTATCGGAAACGTAGAGATTGCCTTCCTGATCCGTCGCGACGCCCCAGGGCACATCGAACTTGCCCATGTCTGCGCCTCGCCAGGCAAATCCGAATTTTCCCCACGACTGCATGACGTTGCCGTCGAGATCGAATTTCTGCACTCGATTGTTCCCGCTGTCGGCGACATAGACAGCGTCGTTCGCGCCGACCGCCAACCCGCGTGGGTAGTAGAAGTTGCCTTCCTGGGAGGACGGCTCGCCACCCCACCGCGCCACAAATTTTCCGGTCTTGTCGAATTTTTGGATCGAGTGATTGTCCGTGTCGGCGACGTAGAGATTGCCTTCTTTGTCGAGCGTAATTCCGGTGGGCGAACTGAATTCTCCTTCGTCCACACCTTCTTGTCCGATACAGGCCGCCAGTAGATAGGGCGAAGGGATGGCCATCACTTCCTGTGATTCCGGACTTTCGCCCTTCGACGTGACGACCGTCACGACATAGTGATAGCAGCTGCCGTTGGCCAGATCGTCGTGGACAAATGGAGACTGCGCCCCCTCCAGACAGGTGGCTTTTTCCTTTTTCACCCCGATTACGGTTTTGAAGTCCTCCGGACCCGCGATGGGCCGGGTCAATTCGGAAAACTTGATCTGGACGCCCTTGGTCGTCTGGAAATAGAGGTTGTAGTACATGGCGTCTGGAACAGGGTCCCAGGTAATCGTGATCCGGCCGTTTCCACACTTGGCCGCCACGTTGGCTGGCGCTGGAGGCAGTTCTTCTTCCTCGGCGATCGAGTCTCCGGCGCCCCATTCACCCTGGCTCCCTTCGACAGTGAGTGCCGCACGATGGAATCGAAACATCTCGTCCAGGAGCCATGCTTTCATCATAGATGGTGCCTCTTGTTCCTCGACAGGGTTACAACCAAGAAACGAGCGTCTTTCAATGAGTTAGATCGGGATTGGGGAGTCTAACAAAGCAAAAAGATGAAATGCAAGGGAGGCACGGACTGTCTCATCTGAGGATAACGGCAGAAGACCGTGATTCTGCAAAATTCGCGGTCTGAGTCAGGCAAATCTACGTCAATCGGGACAGAGAATTGTCCTGAGCGGTTCTCCGGAAACCGAACTCAGGAGCTAGAGCACTTAAAGGAGGAACTGACAATGAGACCCCTAACTCGACGGGAAGCGCTCGTTAGCCCTGCTCAACTGGTTCAGGCATCAACGCCTGCGGTTCCCACGATTCCAATTCCTGTTCCGTCGAAGGAGCCGACTGAGGCTCAAGAGCGGCCTCCTCCTGTTCCATGGGGAGCAGCGCCTGCTCGGCTTCGCCCAATTCTTTGAATTCACGAAGCGGAGGTAGTTGGGTGATGTCCTGAAGCCCGAAATGTTCCAGGAAAAATTTGGTGGTGCCGTACATGATGGGGCGCCCAGGCACCTCCTTTCGTCCGACGATGCGGACGAGTTTCCGTTCGAGCAGCGTTCTCAGCACGCCGGACGTTTCGACACCGCGAATTTCTTCGATCTCGGCGCGCACCAACGGTTGTTTGTACGCAATGATCGCGAGCGACTCGAGGGCGGAGCGTGACAGCTTCTGGGCCGCCTTGGCCTTGTCCAAACGCTTCAGCCACGGGGCATACTCGGCCTTGGTCACGAGGCGGTAGCCGCCGGCCAGTTTGACCAGCTGAATGCCTCGGTTGTCTTGCGCGAGATCCTGTTCCAGCCGCGTGAGCGACTGTTCGATTTCGACCTTAGAGACATTTCCTACGGCGGTCACCAGACGTGACAAAGAGACCGGCTCGGGGGACACGAACAAGAGCACTTCGAGCACGGCGGCGAGTTCGCGTCCTTCAAGACCGTCGTCGGGTCTCTCGACGGAAACCGGCCCGCTCTCCGACGGCTCGCCTTCCTGCTCTGCACTCATCATCTCGCACACGCCTTCCATGCCCGCGTCACGCAGTTCCGCTGACCCCATACTTACCTCCATTCCGAATCATCCAATTCCGCCGGATCCGGCACCAACGAAAACATACGCGAGACCAGAATCGGCCCGAAACTTTCGGCCTGATAGACACGCACGGTCCGCAATCGAATGAGTTCCAGCAACGCCAAAAAGGTCACGATGATCACCAACCGGTGGCAGGACGCTTCAAAGAGAGCCTCAAACCCGATGGACTCCTGTCCTTCCAAAGCTTCCAGAACGGCGTTCATCCGGTCGCGGACGGTCAGGTTATCGGGAATAATTTCCAGCAGCTTCTTGCCGGGATTGCGATTGAGAATGGTCTGCAACGCGTCGACGAGGTCGAACAATTCGATGTTGTCCAGTATCGCGTCATCCGACTCAGAACTCGTCTCGTGCGAGACGGCCGGCCGGCTGTAAATCTCCCGCCACATCCGCTCTTGCGTATCCAACTGACGGGCCGCCTCTTTAAAGGTCTTGTACTCAAGCAGTCGTCGAACGAGTACTTCGCGCGGGTCCGGTCCGTCTTCATCGTCCTCGGCGGTTTCCT
>DASTFK010000002.1:0-6083 GCA_035719945.1 Nitrospira sp. | reverse complement strand
GCCGGCCTCTACGGTGCGTTTTTGTTCAGACAGCGGTAGCGGTGTGACCCGGGGAGCCAGAAGGAGAGAGACAACCATCGGACGTTGGATTGCTCAATCCAACGCTAGTGTCAGGCACTTCGCAGAACCTCCCGATTTCATGAATTCATCCAAGGGAACCTCGTGCGGCTCATAGCCGCGGGCGTCCAACCATTTCATGGTCTCCGGACAGCCGGACGGCAGCACGACGTGCTTTCCCACGCAGACCGCGTTGCAGGCGAATTTGAGCGCTTCCGGTTCGGGCACCGCCAACCGACGAGTGGCCGGAATGCGTTCTGCAATGGCCGACTGTGCGTAATGGTCAAATGCGGCGGGATAGTACAGGAGTTCTCCTCCGCTCAGGGGGCAGAAGCATGTATCCAGGTGGTAAAACCGGCCGTCGACGAGCTCCAGGGGGAGAATCTCCCGTTCGAATATCTCGCTCAGAATCGGGAACGCGCGGAATTCTGACCGTTGCCTGTAGCCGCCGAACCAACCATCAGCAAAGCCGAGGAGATCGCCAGCACCTTCGAAATACACGTCCGCCTCGAGCATCACGGTTTCGTAGCCATGCTCTCGAAACCAGCCTTCGAAATGCGCCTCTTCGCGTTGCCGCTCGGCATAGCGAAAGCGGCTGGGCACGGCCCTGCGGCCGACCACTACGCCGGCGTTGGCAGTGAACACCAGGTCCGGCAGTCCTGGAACAGGCTTCATCCTCTCAAGCACGGCGCCCACGTCGCGTTCAAGCACCTCCATTAGCCGGTGCCACTGCCGCACCGCCGCTTCCGGGTCTACCATGTTGGAACGCCGCATCCATGGATTGATTTCGTAGTCGATGCTGAAGTAATCGGGCGGGCACACCAACAACCGGCTCATCGCTCAGCCCTTCCAGCCGAGCTCTCTTGCGACATCCCGCAAGAAGGAGGCGGCGTCCATGACGAGCCCTACGGCTTGAAAACTGCCGCGGTCCGCCAACTTGGTCGGTACAGCGGGGTTGACATCGACACACACCGTCGGGATCGTCGCGGGCAGCAGATTGCCGGTGGCCACCGCATGAAGGGTGGAGGCGACCAGCAATGCCAAGCCGACACCCGGAATGGCCGCGCGCATTGCAGTCTGCGCCGTAACCGAATCGGTGATGACGCCCGGCAGCGGCCCGTCGTCTCGAATCGTCCCTGCCATGACGACATGAACGCCACGCCTGACGCACGACGCCATAATGCCCTGCTTGATCACCCCCGTCTCCACCGCTTTCTCGATGCTGCCGATGCCACGCACCCGATTGATCGTGCGCAGATGATGCTCATGGCCATGAGCCACGACTCTGCCGGCCGACAAGCCATAGCCCAAGGAAGTCCCATAGAGATCCGCCTCCATGTCGTGCGCGGCCAGCGCGTTTCCGCAGAACAGCACATGCACGAATCCTTCGTCGATGAGCCATGTCAAGGCATCACGCCCTCCCGCATGGATGATCGCCGGCCCTCCAGCTACCAGCACCTTGCATCCGTCCTTGCCGGCCCGATGACCTTCCCGCAGCTGCTGCATGCGTTTCGCCACATCGGCAATGATGTGGCCGTGTGGCCGCTCGGCAGACACCTGCGACTCCATGAAGCTGAAGACATCACGCTCCTCAGGCCGCCGTAGAGGGGCCACCCGGATGCCGCTGCGTCCGATCACCACGGCATCATCGCGCGTGACGCCGGCCATCGGCACAGCACGCGCACGGGTTCTCTTCTGGTCCACGACGATGCCGAGATCCATCTCAATCCCTTCGACCTCGATCCATTGACCCGCGAGCCTTACCTGGGTGGGCAAATGCGTGGTCGCATAAAAATCTTCAGGAAATACGCCATCGGCGGGTGCCGCCCGATATTGACAGTCAGATTCGCCTTCTACCGAGGCACCGTGCGGTTGAATGGCCCGAAGAATGTCTGAGAGCAGCTTCGCTGACCTGGCTCGAACCACAATGCGTGCCCGGGAAGCTTCGTTGCGTGTTTTTCCGATTGAGACTTCTTCGAGATCGAAGGTCCCTCCTGTCATGAGGATGGTATCCAACACCTTCGCCAGGATGAGCGAATCGATGATGTGCCCGCTGAGCACGACGGTTTCTTGGGCGGCCATCGGCACACTCCTTTGTCTTAATGTTATCACGCGGACGGGAATCGCCGGGGGCGTGGGATTCGGATGGTTGTCGCCCTGTCAGCCCGCCTGGGGGGTTTTCATCAACTCGCGCAGGACGCTCGTGGCATAGGCGCCCGGAGGAAGGCTGAAGGCCAGCGTGAGCACCGATCCGTCGAGCATCCATTCAGGTTCAACCAGCGGCACCCGGAGGGAGCGGCGCTCCCCCCGAAAACCGCAGGCTTTGGCTGCTTCAATCAGGCGCTCGGGCGTGGAGCCCTGTTCGATGACGACGGCTCTCTCAATCTCGCCGGGCTCGTCGGTGGCCCACGACACTCGCGATCCAAAGAGAATCCCGGTGGGACTGATCTCGAATCGGTCGGCCCGCGGCTGCTCCTGGGCGGCATCTTGGACCGGGAAGCAGGCGCCGTTGTCCATTTTCATGGCCCAATCGCCGGTGAGCATGTGATCGATGCGGTCGATCCGACGCGACAGCATATGGTTGAACAGGTGCGATTGAAAGGTGTTGAGATACCACATCCGCTTGGCACGGCTCATTGTCTCTCGTTGGGACCGGTCAGTGAGCAGCGCGGCGCCGACCTGATAGTTGTCTCCGGTCTTGCCTTGCCGCTGTGGGCCAAAATAGTTGGGGATGCCCCTGCGCGATAATTCGTCGAGAATCGCCGGTACGGCCTCTCCGGCTCCTGCGCTCACGTCGCGGATGACCAATTGGAACCGGTTGCCGGCATGATGGCCGGGACGCAGGCGATTTCGATGGCGGCCCAACACCTCGATCGCCAGAATCTGCTCGTCAAGTTTCAGTCGAGAGACCCGTTCTTCCGGCACGCCGTGAAGAGAGACGAGTTGGGTCGTCACTGCCCTGGCGTCCTTGAGGCCCGCGGTGCCGATGCCTTGCACCTTGACGCCGAGGGTTGATGACATCCGGCGAACCAGATCGGGCGTCGAGAGCAATCGCTTGGTCACCCTGAGATAGAGGTGTTCACCATTACCGCAGGGCAGATACAGCGGACGCTCATCGACCCGGAAATCTTCCGGTTCGGAGCGAATCCGCCCGCCGATCCCGGCGACGGCACGGGTCAGATACGGCAGCTGGCTGGATGAGCGGGTCGCGTCTGCTTCCATGGTATACTCCAGATGATGCGTCCCCAGTCGGCCATACCGGTGGCGACTCTTGTCGTCTTCTTGTCTGCCTTCACGGAAGGTGACGCACGAGCTGCACTGATCGCCGACAACGGCGTCTTCCCCACTTTTACCGGTCACATCGCCAAACAGGTCGGCATCGACAAGGAAGCCTTCGCACAGGCCAGCACCTGCCTGTCATGGTTCTATAAAGGCTTGAAGAAACCGCCCCCACCAGCGGCGCAAGGGATCGCATGGCACCTCTCCGTTCTTCTTCTCGAGCCTGAACGCGATTGCCCTCGCCAGTATCCCGGCGGCATGGAAACGGCACGGGATGATTTCGCGAGGAAACAGGCCTTGTTGTCCGTAAGCCTGACCGTCTATGAATTCGCGTTGGTTGCAGACCACAACGACGATGATCAATACAATGCCGCCGAACTCCGGGATTTATTTCATTCGCTTTCGCTCACCTATGATGCCGCCACTCCACCCCGCGCAGTTGGTGCGACATTAACTGCCCGGTTCGACCAGTGGTATCGCTCCAGGAACCTGGAGGAAGTCATGCAGGGCATGAGCGCCCTCTATGAACAAGGGTATCGCATGACCCCACATGACCGCGCAGAACTCGATCGAGTCATGAAATGATCAGACGCATCGCTTCCTGGCCCGATCGAGTCCGTACGTACATTGGACATAGCCTCAGCGAGCCGTTCTATCGCTTTTTTCGTCTCTTCCCCCATTGGGAAAGGGGCTTGGATCGGCACGAGATCACCTACCTGTACCACGTATATGGACCGCTTGCGGGCCGCCGAGCGGTCCACCTCAGCGATCTTCACTTAGACCGGCATCAATCCCGACATGACGAGGTCATTCGCTCGGTCCGCGACCTTCGGCCCGATTGGATTTTTATCACCGGAGATCTGCTGAACGTGCCCGAAGGAGTGCCGCCCCTGTTCCAGTTTTTAGCACGCTTACGGGAGATTGCTCCGGTCTTCATCACCCTGGGTAACCACGACCATTACAGCGGTGTGCCGATCTCGGAGTATACCGAGCTGGCGGACCGGCATAAGATCACCTTGCTCGTGAATCAGAGCACGTTCATTCCGGCCGGTACCGGTGAACTCGCGATCGTCGGCGTTGATGATCCCTCGCTCCACCGCGCCGATCTGCGATGCATTCCGCCGCCGGCACAACACCGCTTTACGCTGCTCTTGGCTCATGCGCCCAACATCCTCGACATGTTGGACGACGAGCATGCCGTCGATCTGATTCTGTGCGGTCACAGCCACGGCGGTCAATGGCAGATCCCCGGAGTTCCGACCTTCTGGCTTCCGCCGGGCTGTCGCGGCCGTATCTCCGGACGGCATGACAGCGCCCGCCACCGGATGTATGTGAATCGCGGCCTCGGATGGTCTTTCCTGCCTTTTCGATGGAACTGCCGCCCGGAAATCGCCGTCATCACCTGGACCAACCAGCAGCTCTAGCACGCAGCCGCCTAAACCTCTTTCCTCTCTTCTTCCTATTCCGGACGAGGCGGCTTCAATGTCCTTCCAAGCTTGCTCGTTCCCGACCCAAGAAAGGCGGATAGTCGACTGCTGCGACTTGCGATGGATGCAGGAGCCTATCGCTGCGATCGCCCACGGCGATGGCGAGACGCATTGTTCGAAGGTCCGTTCAGACAACGTCCAGGACGGACCAAGTTTGCGGAGCCAAGCAGCGGAAGGATCCTGCGGCTTTACCATCGCTTGAGCAGGAGGTGGCCATCCACTTCTGCCAAATTTACGCCCCCATCCGCTCCAACGCCTCTTTCGCCCGGCTCCTTACGGTCTGATCCCAATCTTCTTCCATAACGGTCACCAAGCGCGCTTTGGTTTCGATGGCCCGAAGCCGGCCGAGGGCGAGCGCCGCGCTGGAACGGACATAGGCATGATCGTCCTCGAGGGCCTTGACGAGCAAAGGAACGACGCTCAAATCCTGTAGCACTCCAAGATGGCTCGCTGCCATGCCCCGGAGGCGATGCTGTTTATCGCCGACCGCCCGTTGCAACGTGGTGGCAAACAATTCTTTGAGCGCCGGCAGTTCAGGCTCCAGGCCCTCCAGGCGGTAGTTGTTGACTTCGACCAATGCAAATGCGGTTTCCAATCGCTTGTCCGGAGCGGTCTCTCGCGCAAAGCGCGCCAAGAGCATCTCGCGCCGGCGCAGGCGTTGTTGACGCCAGCGGACGGCACGGACGATGAGCCACACGATGACCAAGCAGACCGCCGCGAGGAGCGCGATCGGAATCGCTTGGTCGATGAGGTAGTCCTGTGTGTCGAGCGACAGCCGTTTCCAAACCCACACGGCCGTAATGACGGTTCCGAGCAAGATTGCGATCGCGGTCAAATTGGCCTGCCCAGAGGCGGGGTGCGTCATAGGGCCGGCATCATAGGAGGCCGTGGCGATGGCGTCAACGACGCCACCGGCTTGACGGTCGTACGTATTCGCTCTATTCTTCGATCTCTTCATGGAACTGCCGCATCTGAAAGACGATCCTCATCTCAAAGTACTCCGTCCCTTGGTGGAAGCCTACCTGGCCTTTTCCCGCATCGATAACCGTCATATCAGAGCACTCCGCCTGACGCCGTCGCAGTTCGACGTCCTCGTGACGCTGGGCGACACCACCGGGCTGACCTGCTCGCAACTTTCATCCCAGACCCTCGTGACGAAAGGCACCTTGACCGGAGTCCTCGATCGGTTGGCGAGGAAGGGGCTGATTCGTCGGGAATCCGTCGTCGGCGACAAGCGCCGCACGAAGATCAGATTAACGG
>DASTFK010000001.1:0-4065 GCA_035719945.1 Nitrospira sp. | reverse complement strand
ACGGTGACGAGGACCGGGGACGTCAAAGACATCATGATTGGGGATAGTCTGACGTCAGGCTATATAGCTGTCGGTCCAGGCGATGAAGTTCGATGGATCAACAAAAGGGCCGCACCTGTGCAAATCGTTTTTCTCGACCCTGAGTGGGACAAGCAGTTGTCATGCAAGAATAATTTCGGCGGGTGGATGACCCGCAGCGACACAGCCCAACTGGCCACGAACGAAACCGCCAGCGTCTGTTTCCGGGATGCCGGCACGTTCCGGTATACCGTCAGGATGGAATCAGACAGGGCGAGTGGTAACCTCAATGTTCCGGGAGTCGTTAAGGTTGGCGGGCAGGGCGGCCAGGCCGTTGGTCAAACAAGTGATCAAAACCGCGGCCGAAGCAGCGGTCAAACCAGTGCTCGAACAAGTGATGCAACCGATGATAAACCGAGTGACCCAAGTGATCCAACAAGCTCAAGGTCGACCACTACCACGACTACGACGACAACGATGCCTCCAGCTAAGTGAATGCGACGTCGAAAAACTAATTGAGGAAAGTGGCCAGGACACTGGCAGAAGGACAGGTCCGGTCGGTCTGTCGTTGTGCGAGGGGACTGAGCATGAAGAAGGAGCCGGACCGCCACGCGCCGGGAACAATCTGGTCGTAATCTCGCGGAGCGTCAGCAAGACTCCATCGTCGCGTGTGCGTAAGAAGCCTTCACCGACGCCCCACGAATCAGCACTACTAGCCAATCTTGATCTCCACAGTTTTCTGCTTCGCCTTTACTGATTTGGGAAGATGCACCTGGAGCAAGCCGTCCTTGAAATTAGCGGTCACGTTGCTCCCATCCGCGTCCTCCGAAATGGAGAAGCTTCGCACGAAGCTCCCGTAGGCGCGTTCGATGCGGTGATATTTCCTGCCCTTTTCTTCCTTCTCGAATTTCCGCTCGCCGGAAATCGCTAGAACGCCATTTTCCACCGTGAGCCGCACGTCCTCTTTCTTCATGTCCGGCAACTCGGCTTTGATGAGATATTCCTTCTCATCCTCCGTGATGTCCACCAGCGGCGACCACTGGGCAACCGTGAGGGCCTCTTTTCCTCCGTTTCCCGTCGGCTCCCTGGTCGCAAGCAGCGTCGCCAACTGGCTTTCCAATTCATCTCGATCTTTGAAAGGATTCCATCGCGTTCTGCTGACTGGGTCCCACCGTAATAATGTGTTCATGGCCTCATCTCCTTTAGTGATCGAGATGGAATTCCCATTCGATCAACGCGTCATGTGATTACTTGCCGGCTTCGCCGGCCAGTTGCTGCTCTGCCTTCGCCCAGTCTTCCACGTCCCGGCCTTCCTGCCGCCCCCGTTGTTCATACAGCTCGTAGGCCCGCCGGGCAATGCGCTCGTAGTCCCATCCGAAAAGGCGGACCGGACTGTTCCTCCTTCTGACTGCCTTCTGATGTGCCGGCCGATACAGCCGGCGTTGTTGGGTTCGAAACCTTTTCCCTGACCATCGTGCACCTCCTCACGCTGCCGTGTGGTTCGTGGTGGAATGACTTCCCCACTTCCCTCTCAGGTTGTCTCTGAACTCGGCAAATCCTCGAATACGTTCGGACAGCCTCACGCGATTTGAGCGGTGCGTCCCTTGAACACATACATCGCAACCAACACGATCCCGATCAATGACAGCACCAACGGAATCTCGACCGCTAGCGAAGACATTCCGGTGTAATTCAAGGAGCCGGTGATCAGACCGACTGTCAGAAAGATCAGTGCATAGTAGAGCATGGTTCACTCCTCTCTATGGAATGCGAGCGTAAATCGCACAGCCTCTGACGCAGTGGCCGGAGCCTTACCCGCCTCCATCAGCGGATCAGAACACCGGACAGGCAAATGAGTCAGGGCACCGGTGTGCAAAGACGGCGGAGACTGGGGAATCGGTCTCGCTGGGAAGCAGGAGGAAGCGGGAGGATAGGACAGTCAACGGAGCTTACACGTCACCACAACCTTGGGCGCAACGGGCCAGGGTGTCAAGCGATATAATAAGAGGCCTGGATAGTCGAGCCACGGAATCATTGAACTCTCCCACGCTCCCATTTATTTATACCCTTTATAGCGCTTGACTCCTGTGTCTATAGCGCCTAGCGTGAACCTATGACGTATTGAGCCTCGCCGACTGTCCTAATCCCTCGCGCGTTTATCTGCCTTCCTGCGCGATTGATTTCCTGGTCTCCGCCGCTTCTACGCCGAATTGTTTCAAGACGCGTGCTGTGCTTTCGCATGAGTTAGGAGGCGAATGCCATCCTCCTGGCGAGGACAGGTGCCTTCGGCGCGCGAGTCGATCGAGGTTGTCGCAGATGGATTTTTTTCGTCACATGGCTCCGGAGCTCTGGCTGGCACTCTTCTTAGTGTGCATGTCAGGAGCGCTTGTAGCGGCATACATGCTGTCGCGGTAGAGCACAATCGTACAATCGCCACAGCAATGGCGCAGTCGGACTACTAGAAGGAGAAGACAACATGAGCAAGGAACGCATCGCCATATCGTCGGATCTTTACGACATCATGCCGTTGGACTATCAAGACCTCGTCAACCATGCCACTTATGCTAAGGAAGACCGGGGGTGGAAAGATATCGGTAGCTCGAAGGAACTCATTGAACAGCACTCGCTCTGTGCCGGATGTCCAGAGTCCATGGCGTTTCGCTATGTGCTCGCCGCGCTCCCCAATCCGGAAGACACCGTCATGGTCGGCTCGACGGGCTGCACCAGCCTGGTTTTTCCACATGTCGCCATCCACAATATCCACTCATTGTTCGGCAACCAGAACGCGGTGGCCTCCGGACTGAAGCGGGCCTTGACGGTCCGTTTTCCGAATCGCATCAAGGATGTGGTCGTGCTGGCGGGAGACGGCGCGACGGTGGACATCGGCCTGGACATGACGCTCCAAGCCTGGTTCCGCCAGGAAAAGTTTACGACCATTTGCTTCGACAACGAGTTGTACGCCAATACCGGAGGGCAGGAAAGCGGCCTGATGCAGAAGGGATTCGTGGCCAAAATGGCCCCAGTCGGAAAACTTTTCGATAAAGTCCGCCTCCCCGAGATCGCGCGGGAGTCCGGGTGTCACTACATCGTGAATTGTACGGTGAGCAAACCTTCGGTCGTCGAGAAAGTCATCCGCAACGCGGTCTTGATCGCACGGGAAATCGGCCCGACCTACGTTCAACTCTATACGCCATGCATCCTCGAGATCGGTAAGGACAGCATGGAGGGCCTGCAGGAAATGCGTGATTCCGAAAAGCCGAACGAGCGGTTTGCATTTAAGGAATACGTGAGTGAGCCCGCCAAGGCGCTGTTGGCGGACCTCGCCGCCAAGGCAAAAGAAAAGAAGGCGGCCGCGAAGGCGGCGGTGTTGCAAGAGGCGTAGGTTCACCGACGCGATTGCGCCCAGCACAGCGGAGAGCAAGGTGTCGGATGGGCAGACGACAAGACCGTCGAAGGCGGTCGCTGCAAGCTCGCCGAGTACATCAGCAACGAAGCGCTGGCGGCGGCGATCGGAACGGCATGAGCCGGACCCGATCTACCTGCGGCTCACTTTCTCACTTCCACGGTTTAGATTGGAGGAGGGTCGGAACATGGCATACAGCGACAAAGTGGTGGACCATTTCAACAACCCACGCAACATGGGAAGTTTTAAGAAGGACGAGGCTGGAGTGGGGACGGGTATCGTCGGCGCGCCCGAGTGTGGCGACGTCATGAAGCTGCAGATCAAGGTGGAGAACGGCACGATCGTAGATGCGAAGTTCAAAACCTTCGGGTGCGGCTCCGCCATCGCCAGTTCGAGCCTCTCCACGGAATGGCTGAAAGGGAAAACAATCCAGGAAGCGGGCAAGATCAAGAACACCGACATCGTGCAGGAACTGAATCTGCCGCCCGTCAAGATTCATTGCTCGGTTCTGGCCGAGGATGCGATCAAGGCCGCGATCAGCGATTACAAGAAGAAGCAGGCCTCCTCGTCGACGGTTATCGCAGACCACGAGCAGCCGCTGGCAAACTAGAGATCGAGATGATTGAAATCAGCGAGATGGCGGC